>NZ_QUIX01000010.1:537-115835 GCF_003480365.1 Butyricicoccus sp. AM32-19
TATTTCTAACTGAACGCTTTGGGAAGAGCGACGATACAGGGTGATAGTCCCGTAAGTGAAAGGAATAGAGCGCTAGCAGTATCCAGAGTACCAGCGGACACGTGAAACCCGCTGGGAAGATGGGGGGACCATCCTCCAAGCCTAAATACTACTCAGTGACCGATAGTGGAGCAGTACCGTGAGGGAAAGGTGAAAAGTACCCCGGGAGGGGAGTGAAAAAGAACCTGAAACCTTGTGCCTACAAGCACCGAGAGCACGTTAAAGTGTGATCGGGTACTTTTTGTAGAACGGTCCGGCGAGTTAATATTTGCAGCGAGGTTAAGGAACTGGAGTTCCGGAGCCGCAGCGAGAGCGAGTCTGAAAAGGGCGTATGAAGTTGCAGGTATTAGACCCGAAACCGGGTGACCTATCCATGAGCAGGCTGAAGCGGTGGTAAGACACCGTGGAGGGCCGCACCCACGTCTGTTGAAAAAGCCGGGGATGACTTGTGGATAGCGGAGAAATTCCAATCGAACTCGGAGATAGCTGGTTCTCCCCGAAATAGCTTTAGGGCTAGCGTTATTTTAGATTACCGGAGGTAAAGCACTGAATGGTCTAGGGGCCGCGAGGTTACCAAAGCCTATCAAACTCTGAATGCCGGATAATTGATGAATAGCAGTCAGACTGTGTGAGATAAGTCTCATAGTCAAAAGGGAAACAGCCCAGATCTACAGCTAAGGTCCCAAATGAACACTAAGTGGAAAATGATGTGAAACTGCGAAGACAACCAGGATGTTGGCTTAGAAGCAGCCACTCATTCAAAGAGTGCGTAATAGCTCACTGGTCGAGTGGTTTTGCGCAGAAAATGTAACGGGGCTAAGTGTTCAACCGAAGCTTAGGCATTGCAGCAATGCATTGGGTAGGGGAGCGTCGTATGCGGGGTGAAGTCAGAGCGGAAGCACTGGTGGACTGCATACGAGTGAGAATGCCGGAATAAGTAGCGAGAATTATGTGAGAATCATAATGGCCGAAAATCTAAGGTTTCTTGGGGAAGGTTCGTCCGCCCAAGGTTAGTCGGGAGCTAAGCTCAGGCCGAAAGGCGTAGGCGATGCACATACGGTAGAAATTCCGTAACCACCGAACATTTAAGCTAGAGGGACGCTTTCTTTAAGGTTATCCCGGGCGATGGTTGCCCCGGGCGTAAGGGACCGAAATATAGTAGGGAAGTAACTGGCGAGAGAGACGAGAAAAGCTCTAGTGTATACTAAGGTGCCCGTACCGCAAACCGACACAGGTAGATGGGATGAGTATTCTAAGGCCAACGGGAGAAGGGTTGTTAAGGAACTCGGCAAATTGGCCCCGTAACTTCGGGATAAGGGGCGCCTGCGAGAGCAGGCCGCAGTGAAAAGGCCCAAGCGACTGTTTAGCAAAAACACAGCTCTCTGCTAAATCGAAAGATGACGTATAGGGGGTGACGCCTGCCCGGTGCTGGAAGGTTAAGGGGAGTGCTTAGCGCAAGCGAAGGTGCGAACTTAAGCCCCAGTAAACGGCGGCCGTAACTATAACGGTCCTAAGGTAGCGAAATTCCTTGTCAGGTAAGTTCTGACCCGCACGAATGGCGTAACGATTTGGGCACTGTCTCAACAGCCCGCCCGGCGAAATTGTAGTACCGGTGAAGATGCCGGTTTCCCGCAACTAGACGGAAAGACCCCATGGAGCTTCACTGTAGCTTGATATTGGATCTCGGTATTCCATGTACAGGATAGGTGGGAGACTTGGAAGTAAGCGCGCCAGCGTTTATGGAGTCAACCTTGGGATACCACTCTTGGGATATTGGGATTCTAACCTGCGACCATGAATCTGGTCGGGGGACACTGTCAGGTGGGCAGTTTGACTGGGGCGGTCGCCTCCAAAAGAGTAACGGAGGCGCTCAAAGGTTCGTTCAGCACGGATGGAAATCGTGCACTGAGTGTAAACGCATAAACGAGCCTAACTGCGAGAATGACGGTTCGAGCAGTAACGAAAGTTGGAGTTAGTGATCCGGCGGTATGTGAATGGAAATGCCGTCGCTCAACGGATAAAAGCTACCCTGGGGATAACAGGCTGATCTCCCCCAAGAGTCCACATCGACGGGGAGGTTTGGCACCTCGATGTCGGCTCATCGCATCCTGGGGCTGAATTCGGTCCCAAGGGTTTGGCTGTTCGCCAATTAAAGCGGTACGCGAGCTGGGTTCAGAACGTCGTGAGACAGTTCGGTCCCTATCTGTTGCGGGCGTAGGAATATTGAGAGGAGCTGTCCTTAGTACGAGAGGACCGGGATGGACGTACCGCTGGTGCACCAGTTGTTCTGCCAAGGGCATAGCTGGGTAGCTAAGTACGGACGAGATAAACGCTGAAGGCATCTAAGCGTGAAACTCCCCTCGAGATAAGTGTTCCCATCCTTCGGGAGTAAGGCCCCTTGTAGACTACAAGGTTGATAGGTCAGGAGTGGAAGTGCAGTAATGTATGGAGCGGACTGATACTAATAGGCCGAGGGCTTGACCTTAAATGTTAGGTAACCTCGAAGAAATAGCTTGCGAGTAGGATTGTTCAGTTTTGAGGGTGTAAAGAATTAAATTACACTTTCAGATTGTGAATGAGAAAGTAAAGCACACGAAGTGTGCAGGTAAAGTTTTCTTTGCATACTTTCTTGTACACAAGAAAGTATGCACCATTAGCTCAGTTGGTAGAGCAACTGACTCTTAATCAGTGGGTCCACGGTTCGAGCCCGTGATGGTGTACCACGAAACCCGAGTTTTCTAACGAAAACTCGGGTTTTTGTTATGTTTTAATTTAATTTTACCCTTTTGTATCTCTTTTCCTTGTGTTTGTTAAAACTGTAATCCGACTGCCGCATGACGATTGACAAGGCGCACTCTCCGGGGTATGATAAGCACAAGGCAGGATAATTATTTACGGAATTGCACAGGGAGGGAATGCAATGCTGTTCAAAACAGAGCTTATCGAAGTCTCCACCATGGAGGAGCTGGACAAAATCGTCAAGGCACTCAGCGCGAAAGGCATAGACGTGACCACGAAAACGGTCGATCTGATGAGCGGTGGTCTACTGGAAAACCGGCGTTCGTCCGGCACGTTCGGCATGAATGCTGAGGTGAGATTCGTTTACAAGATCTACGTTAAACGCGCGGAGCTGGAGCCTGCAAAGAGCGTTCTGGCGACAATCTGATTGCAAAGAAGGGAATGAAGTAAAATTCATTCCCTTTTTCCATGCCTACTTTACCGATTCATCAAAATGTGATAAAATAGAAGCCAAACAGAAAATTTAGTTTCTATTCCGAGCGGATTTTCCGCTTTGGGTTTGGTTTGATGGAGGCTGCACTATGATAAAGTTCCGAATGCCGCTGCTGGCGGTGCGTGATGTGGAGATTTCAAAGAAATTTTACCATGATCTGTTCGATCAGGAGGTTGTGCTGGATTTAGGCGGAAACGTGACGTTTTCCGGCGGCTTTTCCGTTCAGCAGGATTTTGACAGGCTGACCGGCGTGCCCAAATCCACGATCCTGCACCAGTCGCACAACATGGAGCTTTACTTTGAGGTGGACGACTTTGACGCGTTCACGGAAAAGCTGCGCAGACACCTGGACGTGGAACTGGTGCATCCGCCGATGACGCATGCGTGGCAGCAGCGTGTGGTGCGCCTGTACGACCCGGACTGGCACATGATCGAGGTCGGTGAGTCCATGGAGCACATCGCACTTCGCCTGATGGACGAGGGCCATTCCGTGGAGGAGACCGCCGCGCTCATCCATCACCCGACTGATTTTGTGGAGCAATGCAGAAAGGGTTTGAAATAGATATGTTCGGTTATGAACCGGAATTCGTCGTGTGCGGCGATGCCCGGATTGCTTATTACGATGTCGGCCGAGGAAAGCCGCTTGTGCTGCTGCACGGCAACGGCGAGGACAGCTCGTACTGGAACGCCCAGATACCCGAGCTGACCCGCTTTTACCGCGTTATTGCGGTGGACAGCCGCGGGCACGGCGCCTCCGGGAGCGGCGGGCACGGCCTGTCGTTTGAAATGATGGCGGAGGATCTCAAAACCGTGCTGGACACGCTCGGCGTGAAAAAAGCGCACTTCCTCGGCTTTTCGGACGGCGGCAATCTGGCGATCAAATTCGCACTGACGCACCCGGAATATATAGATAAACTCATCCTCAACGCGGCCAATGTGGAGATGTTCAGCGGCGTCAAGCCGCAGGTGCAGCTGCCCGTTATAGCAGGCTACGGTGTTGCTGCGGCGCTGAGCCGTTTCAGCAAAAAGGCGGCGCGCCGAAGGGATGTGCTCGGACTGATGGTGCACCCGTACGGGGTGACGATGAACGATCTGGAGCGGCTGACCATGCCGACCCTCATCATCGTCGGCGAGCACGATGCAATACGCGAAAAGCAGACAAAGGAGATGGCCTCGCACATCCCCCACTGTGAAGTGGAGGTTTTCCGCGACGGCGACCACTTTGTTGCAGCAAAGCAGCCGTCCCGCTTCAACCGGACGGTTATAGAATTTTTACTTGGGAGATAATCAGCATGAAATTCATCAAAGCGGGAGAAATCGCAGACAGCAATATTTTCAACAAGCTCGACGAGCGCAAGAAGTCGCTCCTCGAAGGCGGCATGGACGTCATCAATCTGTCCATCGGCACGCCGGATTTTCAGCCGGGAAAGCATGTGATGGAGGCTGTCAGCCGCGCTGCGCTCGACCCGGATATGTATAAGTATTCGCTGAACGAAACGCGCGAGCTGCTCGACGCCGTAGAAAACTGGTACAAGCGCCGCTATGACGTCACGCTTGCCGACGATGAGATCATGGCTGTGTGCGGCTCGCAGGAGGGCATTGCACACGTTGGCTTTGCCTTCGCCGGCCCGAACGACCTGATTCTTGCACCGGACCCGGGCTACCCGATCTTCTCGTTCGGCCCGATGATGACCGGTGCAACGGTCGGTCTGTACCCGCTGTACGCCGAGAAAAACTGGCAGCTGGACTTTAACGACATTCCGGAGGACGTGGCAGAGCGTGCAAAGGCGATCGTTGTTTCCTATCCGAACAACCCGACCACTGCCGTTGCCGACCGTAAGTTCTACGAAAAGCTGGTCCTCTGGGCGCGTGAGCACAATATCATTGTTCTGCACGATAACGCGTATTCCGACATTATGCTGAACGGGGAAAAGGGTCTGTCCTTCCTGTCCATTCCGGGCGCGAAGGAGGTCGGCATTGAGTTCAACTCGCTGTCCAAGACCTACAACCTGACCGGCATGCGCGTGTCCTTCGCACTTGGCAACCGCGAGGTCATCAGCCGTTTCCGCGCGTTCCGCTCGCAGATCGACTACGGTATGTTCTACCCGATCATGGCGGGTGCGGCTGCCGCGCTCAATGGTCCGCAGGATGTGGTAGAGAGCAACCGCACCGGCTACATGGCGCGCCGCGACGCGCTGTGCGGCGGTCTGCGCTCGATCGGCTGGAACGTGCCGGATGCACAGGGCACCATGTTCGTCTGGGCGAAGATTCCGGAGTGCTTTGCGTCCTCGGTGGACTTCGCCATTGAGCTGATGGAAAAGACCGGCGTTATCGTGGTTCCGGGCAGCGCCTTCGGTGCGCAGGGCGAGGGCTATGTCCGCATGGCGCTTGTCGTTCCGCCCGAGCGCATGGCAGAGGCGGTTCGCCGCATTGACGAGAGCGGTATTGTAAAGGAGTGAGTTTCTGTTATGCAGATCGACCATATTGCACTGTACACGCGTGATTTAGAGCGTCTGTGTGAATTTTATACCAAATATTTTGACGGTACGGCGGGCAAGCTGTATCAGAATGAGGAGACCGGCACGCAGGCGTGCTTTGTGTCCTTTGCTGACGGCGCACGGCTTGAAATCGTGACCCGTCCGCAGTTTGAGGACGCCGAGCATTCGCGTCTGTGGACCGGCTGGGCGCATACGTCGTTCAAGGCGGGCACCCGCGAGAACGTGGACGCACTGACCGAGCAGATGCGCTCGGAGGGTTATGAGATCACGGATGGCCCTGTTGTCGGCAAGGATGGCTGCTACGGCAGTTTTGTGCTCGACCCGGACGGCAATACCGTCCGCATCGTAGCGTGAAGGAGAACGCAAATGAAGCTGATTTCATGGAATGTAAACGGCCTGCGTGCGTGCATGGGCAAGGGTTTCCTTGATTTCATCGCCGCCGAGCAGCCGGATATGCTGTGCCTGCAGGAGACCAAGATGCAGCCGGGACAGGCCGATGTGCCGCTCGAGGGCGGCTACCGCGAATACTGGAACTCGGCAGAGAAGAAGGGATACTCCGGTGTGGCGCTGTTCACCAAAACCGAGCCGCAGAGCGTCACCTATGGTCTTGGCATTGAGGAGCACGACCACGAGGGTCGTGTCATCACCGCCGACTACGGCGAATTCTACCTCGTTACCGTGTATACGCCCAACTCGCAGAATGAGCTGAAGCGTCTGGATTACCGCATGACGTGGGAGGATGCCTTCCGCGAGTATCTGGTAAAGCTGGATACGGAAAAGCCGGTCATCGTGTGCGGCGATATGAATGTCGCGCATGAGGAAATTGACCTCAAGAACCCCAAGACCAACCGCAGGAACGCAGGCTTCACCGACGAGGAGCGCGGCAAGATGACCGAATTGCTCGCCGCAGGCTTTACGGATACGTTCCGCCATTTTAACCCCACGCTCGAGGGCGTGTATTCGTGGTGGAGCTACCGTTTCCACGCCAGAGAGAAGAACGCAGGCTGGCGTATCGACTATTTCCTCGTGTCCAATCGCTTTGCCCAGCGGGTCAAGGACGCGCGCATCCTGACCGACGTGTTCGGTTCGGATCATTGTCCGGTGCTGATCGAAATTGAATAAGGACGAGTATGCCTTTCTGCCGGAGGCGTTTTTCGACGGCGTGCAGGAGCGGGAGGACGAGGAGGTGCTCGACCCGTACTTTCGGCCGGATGCCGTACCCGAGGACGAAGAACCCGAGCCGGATATGAGCTGGCTGCCGGAAACGCCGACCGAGCCGTGTCCGTGCTGCGGCGCAGAGATCCCCGAGAATCCTTCGTGGGGTTATATCTGCCCGATGTGCGGATGGGAGATTGATTACGATGTCGAAGGTGAGCCGAATAAGCCGAGCGACCAGAATCATGGGCTGTCGCTCACCGAGGCCCGGTGGAATTTTCATTCGTTCGGTACGGTCGCACCGTGGAGGATAATTGAGAATGGATAATGGAGAATGAACTCGATGGGAGCGCGTTCTCCATTTTTTCATTCAGAAATAAATTCACTTTCCGTCAGATCAGTCAGAAATGCAGAGTGTTCTGCTCTGTTACTCTTTTCTTCTCTGCTCTGGTCTGCTCTACTGTACTGTTCTCTGCTCTTCTCTGCTCTTCTGTACTCTTCTCTGCTCTGTGTACTTTCTCGCCAAGAAATGCCCATTTCTCGCCAAGAAATAGCGATTTCTCGCCAAGAAATCCGGAACACTGGAAGAACAATACAATTCTTTGCAATATGCAGGCGGTTCACACGGCGTGGCACCCCAGGGTGGCCTCTCTTGCCCTTCGGGCAATTCACCTTCTGAGGGCACCACACCCTACGAAAAAACTTTATCGTTATGTGCGCAGCGCGACTGAAGGCTGCGCAAGGATAGCGCAATTCTCCATTCTCAATTTTCAATTACTGCATAATTGCGTTCCGTCGCACATAAGCTATGCTGAAAGGGTGAGTGGATGTGCGGAAATTGATCTGTGCCGCTTTGCTCAGCGGTATGCTTACGGTGCAGGCGGCGGCGCTGCCCGAAATGGGCGCGCTCTACGCGAAATCTGCGGCGCTGTATGCGGCAAACGGGCAGGAGCTTTACGTCTATAACGCCGATGAGCAGCTGCAGCCTGCATCGGTGACAAAGATCATGACCATGCTGCTGGCGATGGAGGCGCTCGAGCGCGGCGAGGTGACACTGGACACGATGATAACCGGCAGTGAGTACGCCTGCTCGATGGGCGGCACGCAGATCTGGCTGGAGCCGGGCGAGCAGCTGACACTGGATGAAATGCTCAAGGCGATTGCGGTCGGTTCAGCGAATGACTGTGCGGTTGCGGTAGCGGAGCATCTGGCGGGCACAGAGGCCGCCTTTGTCGAACGGATGAACACGCGCGCACGCGAACTCGGCTGCACGAACACAACGTTCATCAACGCCAACGGACTGGACGGCGAAGGTCAAAAGACGCTGACCTCGGCACGAGATCTTGCGCTTATTTCCTGTGAGCTGCTGCGCCATCCGAAAATACTGGAGTACACCGGCATCTGGATGGACACCGTGCGCGGCGGCAAATTCGGTCTGGCGAACACGAACAAGATGCTCAAAAGCTATCAGGGTTTGACCGGACTCAAAACCGGCTACATCCGCGAGGCCGGCTTCTGCATTTCTGCAAGTGCCGAGCGGGACGGACTGGGCCTTGTGGCGGTCGTGATGGCGGCGCCCACCAAGGAGAACCGCACAGCGGACGCGACCGCGCTGCTCAATTACGGCTTTGCCAACTTCACGGCGTACATGCCTGCGGCTGACGATCTGGCACCCATTCCGGTGACGCTCGGCACCGCGGAGACCGTGCAGCCGGTGCTCGAGGGCAGCGACTCGTTCGTGATTGAAAAGACGAGAGCAGGGGATATGCAGACCGCGTTCGACCTGCCGGAGACGCTCGCCGCGCCGATACAGGCCGGTCAGCGGTTGGGCGAAATGACGGTATCCGCCGGCGGAGAGACGGTTTTGACCGTTCCCATCATCGCTGAAGCCGGTGTGGACGCGCTCGGACTGTCCGGGCTGCTTATTTCCTTTGTGCGCGGCCTTGCAGGAAATGTTGTAAAAGATGCAAAATAACGTCAAAATTCGGTGTTTTCCGAACGAAATTGGAAAGGGTGAGAAATTTACCATACAAAATGACGGAAAGTTTGCAATTCGGACTTGTGATTTTGGCTAAACTATGGTACACTAATAGCAACCTCAAAGGTTGGGAGGATAAAAACTATGGTAAAACTTATTATTGGCGGTACCGGTTCCGGTAAGACCAAGGAGCTTATTGATCAGGTCAACGCTGCAGTAAAAGAAGAAAAGGGCAGTGTCGTTTGTATTTCCCGCGGCAACAAGCTGACTTTCGATATCTCGCATGACGCGCGTCTGATCGACGCAGCGGATTATCCGGTTAGCGACATCGCAAGCCTGCTCGGCTTTGTCGGCGGTCTGCATGCCGGCAACTACGATATCACCCGTGTCTTCATCGACGGTCTGTACAAGATCATCGGCGGCAAGGACGCAGCCAAGGCTGAGGAGTTCCTCACCGCTCTGGACGCATTCTCTTCCAAGCACAGCGTAAACTTCACCGTTTCGCTCAGCGAGGAGCCGGAGTCTGCTACCGAAGACATGAAGCGTTTCCTGTAATCCTTAAACGGAAATACATATCGCAAGCACAAAAAAGCAACGATGAAAATCGTTGCTTTTTTCTTTTGCCCGCAGTCGTGCTGGTAAGAAAAAACAATGGGGAATGCTGCGTCTTTTTCCCTTTGTGATAAAAAAGACAATCTGGCATTTTGTATATACTTAATAAGAATAATTTATGCAGAATGTATGATACGACACAAAGTCACAAAAAATATTTAGCTTTTCTGAGCAAAAGTATTTTACTTTTTGGGCAAGTTGTTTATAATAAGTAATATAGTGTGCCGAGAGAGCACGCTGCATTTTGTACAATGTTGCTATGGCGTTCATGAAGGGGGAATGCGATTGCAAAGAGGGAAAGAAGGCTTTAGTGTGCTGCGCTACCTGATCTATTTTTCTCAGGTAGGCTTCACAGTGATCACACCGCCGGTGCTTTGCTGCTTCGGAGCGATATGGCTCCGCAACCGGTTCGGTTGGGGCAACGGTGTGGTGATTATCGGAATCCTGCTCGGTATCGCGGTTGCAGCCTGCAGCCTGCGTGACTTTCTGCGATTTACCGAGCGCAAAGCCAGAGAAAGCGCAGAGAAAGAAAAGGAGCTGTGACGGAATGCACATCGTTTATGAGGAAACGAAGCGCATGCTGCGCGGCATGCTCCCGCTGGCGCTGGTGACCTTCGGTGTGTTCGCTCTTTGCGGACAGGGTATCGCTCGGTCCGGCGCAAGCGTTCTGCTCGGTACGGCGTTCGCGCTGCTGCTGTTCTACATGATCGGCAGGAGCACGGTAAGGGCAACCGCCTTTCCGCCGGCACAGGGCATTCGCATTACGCGGCGCGGCTATGTAGTTCGCTACATGCTCACGGCGGTGTTCGTTATCGCGGCGATCAAGCTGCCGTATCTGAACGCAGCTGCAGCGGTCATCCCGCTGTTTTTCACCAAGGCGCTGCTCCTCTGGCGCCACGCAGTTCAGCGGAAAGGAGGTTAAACGGTTGAACGTCGAAATAAACGGTCCTAAAATACTGGGTTATTTGTTCGGCAATACCAATCTGCCGATCACGGAGACCATGAGAAACTCATGGATCATCATGGCGTTTATCCTGTTCCTGTGTATCTTTTTAACACACCGCATGCAGAAGATCCCCAAAGGCAAGCAGGCACTGGCCGAAAAGGCGGTGCTGATGATCGACGGTCTGGTCGAAAGCACGATGGGAGAAGGCTGTCAGGCTTTCTCGCCGTACATTATGACGCTGATGATGAGCTCGCTGTTCGGTTCACTGGCCAGCCTGTTCTGGATGCGCTCTACCACGGCAGACCTGAACACCACGCTCGGCTGGGCGCTCATCACGTTCGTGCTGATCACATTCAATAAGATCAAGTACGGCGGCATCAAGGGCTACCTCAAAGGTTTCCTCGAGCCGATCTTCGTTATGGCGCCGCTTAACGTGCTCAGCGAGATCGCAACGCCGGTCTCCATGTCGTTCCGTCACTTCGGCAACATGGCAGGCGGCCTTGTCATCACTACGCTGATCATGGGCGCACTCAAGGTGCTGTCTAATGCGGTATTGGGTTTCCTGCCCGATAATATCGCGCTGCTGCAGATCGGTCTGCCCGGTGTGCTGTCGCTGTATTTTGACTGCTTCACGGCCTGCATGCAGGCGTTCATCTTCAGTATGCTCACCATGGCTTATGTAGGCGACGCACGCAACAGCTGACGTGAAGAAAAAACAAATTCCAATTTCGTTATCTGAATTAGGAGGAAGAAAAGTATGGATCCCAAAGCATTCGTAGCAGGTATGTCCGCTCTTGGTGCAGGTATGGCAATGATCGCCGGCCTTGGCCCTGGTATCGGCGAGGGTTATGCCGCCGGTCAGGCGTGCTCCGCAATCGGCCGTCAGCCGGAGGCACAGGGCGATATCACCCGTACCATGATCCTTGGTATCGCAATGGCAGAGTCCACCGGTATTTACGCGCTGGTTATCGCGCTGATCCTGCTGTTTGCCAATCCGTTTGTTAGTCAGTTTTAAGGGAAGCGTCAATATCCCAACTGGGTTTGCCAGTTGAAATATTGCCTCTTTATAGACCGTGCGTATTGAGCGGTCTATGATTGAAAAGACGAAACGGATTCTTCCGTTTGGGAAGGAGGTAAACCAGTGACAGAAGCATTATATGAAGCGTTCGTCAGCATCGGCTGGTGGGAGATCCTCGTGACGATGTGCAACACGCTCATTACGTTCCTGATCATCAAGAAGTTTCTGTACAAGCCGGTGCGCAAGATGCTCGCTGCCCGCAGCGAGGAGGTACAGTCCATGTACGCCACCGCCGAGAAGGCGCAGAGCGAGGCTGAGCAGATGCGCAGCGAATATACCGAGCGTCTGTCCAAGGCGAAGGAGGAGGCTGCCGAGATCGTCGGCTCCGCTACCCGCCGTGCCGCAGAGCGCAGCGATGAGATCCTGCGCGAGTCCTCGCAGCAGGCATCCGCTATGGTCAAGAAGGCCGAGCGCGTCATCGAGCAGGAGCGCATCAAGGCGCACAAGGAACTCAAGGATGAGGTTGCGGATCTGTCCGTGATGATCGCCTCCAAGATCGTGGAGCGCGATGTAAAGCCGGAGGATCACGAACGCTTTATCGAAGACTTTATTGACAAGGTGGGGTGAGCAAACATGGCGGATATGGTAAGCGAGCGCTACGCACTGAGCCTTTACGAGGTCGCGCAGGACGAGAAGCAGGAAAAGCTGTATCTCGATCAGCTGATCGAGGTGTGTGCGGCGTTTGACAGCGAACCGGATTTCCTCAAAATGCTCACAACGCCCTCTATCGCGGCGGAGGACAAACGGAATGTCCTGAAAGCTGTGTTCGAGGGACGTATCGAGCCTTTTCTGCTCAATTTCCTGATGCTTGTAACGGATAAGAACCGCATCGGTCTCATCCACGAGATGTGTCAGGCGTATAAGGAGCAGTATTATTTTGAAAACGGCATCGTAGAGGTGCTGGCGGTCACGGCAGTGCCGATGAGTGCGGCGCTGACCGACAAGCTGCGCGGCAAGATGGAACAGGTTACGGGTAAAAAGGTAGAGCTGAAATGCTCGGTCGATCCGAGTATTATGGGCGGCATCGTTGTGAAAGTCAACAACGAGCAGTTCGATACCAGCCTGCGCACCCGTCTGGAAGAGCTTGCAGCACGGTTGACCGGTACACAGGAAAGCAGGTGATTTTTATGGAATTGCGCTCCGAAGAGATCAGCAGCATTATCAAGGAGCAGATCACGCATTATCAGAGCCAGATCAAGCTGACCGACGTGGGCACGGTTGTTACCGTCGGTGACGGTATCGCGCATATCCATGGCCTTGAAAACTGCATGGCAGGCGAGCTGCTCGAATTTCCGGGCGGCGTGCAGGGCATGGCGCAGAACCTCGAGGAAGAGCTGGTCGGCGCGGTTATCCTCGGCTCGGATCAGAACATCCGCGAGGGTGACACGGTAAAGCGCACCAAGCGAATCGTAGAGGTCCCGGTCGGCGAAGCCATGCTGGGCCGCGTTGTTGACGCACTCGGCAAGCCGATTGACGGCAAGGGCGCTATCGAAACCAAGGAGAGCCGTCCGATCGAAATGCCCGCACCGGGCATCATCGAGCGTGCACCCGTTAATGTGCCGCTCCAGACCGGTATCAAGGCGATCGACTCCATGATCCCGATCGGCCGTGGTCAGCGTGAGCTGATCATCGGTGACCGTCAGACCGGCAAGACCGCGATCTGTCTGGACACCATCATCAATCAGAAGGGCACCGGCGTTATTTGTATCTATGTAGCAATCGGTCAGAAGCGTTCGACCGTTGCACAGGTTGCAGAGACGCTCGCTGCCAACGGCGCGATGGATTATACCTGCATCGTCGCCGCAACCGCATCCGAGTCTGCACCGCTGCAGTACATTGCGCCGTACGCGGGCTGCTCGATCGGTGAATTCTTCATGCACAAGGGCAAGGACGTTCTGGTCATTTACGACGATCTGTCCAAGCACGCGGTAGCTTACCGTGCACTTTCCCTTCTGCTTCACCGTCCGCCAGGACGTGAGGCTTATCCGGGTGACGTATTCTATCTGCACTCCCGTCTGCTCGAGCGTGCAGCGAACATCCAGAACGGCGGCAGCCTGACCGCACTCCCGATCATCGAGACGCAGGCAGGCGACGTTTCGGCGTATATCCCGACCAACGTAATCTCCATTACCGATGGTCAGATCTTCCTCGAGACCGAGCTGTTCAACTCCGGTATCCGTCCGGCGGTAAACCCGGGTATTTCGGTATCCCGCGTCGGCGGCAACGCGCAGATCAAGGCGATGAAGAAGGTTGCCGGTACGCTCAAGCTGGCGTACTCGCAGTTCCGTGAGCTGCAGGCGTTCTCGCAGTTCGGCTCCGACTTGGACGCGGACACCAAGAAGCGTCTGGAACAGGGCGCGCGCATCGTAGAGGTGCTCAAGCAGCCGCAGAACAGCCCGATTCCGGTCGAGAAGCAGGTTATCATCATCTATGCCGTTGTTTCGGGCGCACTGCTTGATATTCCGGCAAATCAGATCAGCGAGTTCGAGAAGGAGCTGTTCTCCTTCGTGGACAGCGTTTATAGCGACATTCCGGAGTCCATCCGCACCACCGGCAAGCTGGAGGACGATGTGAAGGAAAAGCTGACAAAGGCAATCGAGGAATGCAAGAGTAAGTTCCTTTCCGAGCACTAACGCGAAAGGGAGGGACTGAAAATGGCTTCCGGAAATATGAAGGACATCAAGCGCCGTATCAAATCGGTGCAGTCCACCATGCAGATCACCAAGGCGATGGAGCTGGTCGCGTCCTCCAAGATGCGCCACGCGAAGGAGCGTGCGCTCGGCGCAAGACCGTACTTCAACGCCCTGTACCAGACGATTACGCATCTGGCAGGTGCAACGCGCGGCAGCGAATCGGTTTATACCAGACCGCGTGAGGTCAAGAACAGCCTGTACATCGTCATCGCGGGCGACCGCGGACTGGCAGGCGGCTACAACGCCAACCTGTTCAAGCTCGCCGCTGCCGAGATGCAGGGCAAGCAGGCACAGGTCATCACCATCGGCAAAAAGGCGCAGGAGCATTACGCAAAGCGTCCGGTAACGGTGGCGGCGGACTATCCCGGCATTGCCGAGACCATGCGCATCAGTGATACGCATCCCATCGTGGAGGACATGCTGAAGCTGTTCCGCGAGGGCAAGGTGGATGAGGTTTTCCTGTGCTACACGGAGTTTATCTCCCCTCTGCAGCAGGAGCCGAAGTGCCTCAAGCTGCTGCCCGCGCACTTTGATGCGGCAGACAAGCAGCCGGCAGGCGCTCATGTTCTGACCGAATACGATCCCTCGCCGGAGAGCGTGTTTGATGCAGTCATTCCGGAGTACCTGTACGGCGTGCTGTACGGCGCGGTAGTGGAAAGCTACTGCTCCGAGCAGTCGGCGCGCCGCATGGCAATGGAGGCTGCGTCGGATAACGCGGGCGAGATGATCGAAAATCTGAATCTGTCCTACAACCGTGCGCGTCAGGCAGCGATCACACAGGAAATTACAGAGATCGTGGCCGGCTCGGGCGAGGTAGGAGCTTAAAATAAGTTAGGAGGTAGGAGTGCTGCGGTATGCTTTATTCGCAGCAGACTCGATACACCAAAGGGAAACTCCACACTCCTAACTCCTCACTGAATTAAGGGAGTTTTGCCAATGAGTGAGCAGAATATTGGCACCGTTGTCCAGATCACCGGACCGGTGCTTGACATTAAATTTGCCGCTGACGCGCTTCCGAAGCTGCTGAATGCTATTACGATCGACAACCACGGTCAGATCATCACGGTCGAGGTTGCGCAGCACATCGGTCAGGATACCGTGCGCTGCATCGCAATGGAATCCACCGACGGCTTGGTGCGCGGCATGAAGGCAGTCGATACCGGCAGCCCGATCACGGTGCCGGTAGGCGACAAGAACCTCGGACGTATCTTCAACCTGCTCGGTCAGCCGGTGGACAACAAGCCGGCGGTCGAGGGCGAGGAGCGCTGGCCGATCCATCGTCCGGCACCGTCCTACGAGGAGCAGCAGTCCACGACCGAGATCCTCGAAACCGGCATCAAGGTCGTTGACCTGATCGCGCCGTTCGCCAAGGGCGGCAAGATCGGTCTGTTCGGCGGCGCAGGCGTCGGCAAGACCGTTATCATCATGGAGCTGATCAACAACATCGCAAAGCAGCACGGCGGTATTTCGGTATTCACCGGTGTCGGCGAGCGTACCCGTGAGGGCAACGACCTGTACAACGAGATGCAGGAATCCGGCGTTATCAACAAGACTGCGCTGGTTTACGGCCAGATGAACGAGCCGCCCGGAGCGCGTATGCGCGTTGCACTTTCCGGTCTGACCATGGCGGAGTATTTCCGCGATGTCGAGGGTCAGGATGTGCTGTTGTTCATCGACAACATCTTCCGCTTCACGCAGGCCGGTTCGGAGGTTTCCGCGTTGCTCGGCCGTATGCCGTCTGCCGTAGGCTATCAGCCGACGCTGGCAACCGAGATGGGCGCGCTGCAGGAGCGAATCACCTCGACGAAGAAGGGCTCGATCACGTCCGTACAGGCTGTTTATGTGCCTGCCGATGACCTGACCGACCCGGCTCCGGCTACCACGTTCTCGCATCTGGATGCAAAGGTCGTTCTGTCGCGTGATATCGCATCCATGGGTATTTACCCGGCGGTTGATCCGCTGGATTCGTCCTCGCGTATCCTGTCGGCGGACGTTGTCGGCAAGGAGCATTACGAGGTTGCCCGTGCGGTGCAGTCCATTCTGCAGAAGTACAAGGATCTGCAGGATATCATCGCCATCCTCGGTATGGATGAGCTGTCCGACGAGGACAAGCTGACCGTAGCGCGTGCCCGTAAGATCCAGAACTTCCTCTCGCAGCCGTTCCACGTTGCAGAGCAGTTTACCGGTATGGCGGGCAAGTATGTGTCGGTCGCTGAGACCATCCGCGGCTTCAAGGAGATTCTTGAGGGCAAGCATGACGATCTGCCTGAGTCGGCGTTCCTGTTTGCCGGCACGATCGACGAGGTAGTGGAGAAGGCTAAGAAGGGGGCATAATATGGCTACCTTTCATCTCAAGGTGCTCACGGTCGATAAGCAGTTTTTCGACGGTGAAGTGGACCGTATCGTGGTTCGCACCTCACAGGGCGATGTCGGCATCCTGCCGAACCATGTGCCGTATGTTGCGGCGCTCGGCGTCGGCGGTCTGACCATTATCCGGAACGGCGAACGCCGTGTAGCGGCGGTTTCGGGTGGTTTTGTGGATGTTTCGGCAGAGCAGACGGTCGTGCTGGCGCGTACCTGCGAGTGGGCCGACGAAATCGACGTTGCCCGTGCCCGTGAGGCCGCAGACCGTGCGAAAGCGATTCTGCAGAAAAAGGCCGGCGACCGTGAAATGGATATCGCACAAGGCAAGCTGAAAAAGGCGGTAAACCGTATTCGCATCGCGGAGAGCAAATGATACAATTTCCGGCAGAGGAATTGTATCAGTATCACTGAATAATTCGGCATATTGACCGAATATAAATCCCTCGATTTGATTGAATCGGGGGATTTTTTGTGCTATAATAGCCGCTGGAAGACAAAAAAGTTCTCTGCTGAAGTGAAATGGGGGAATTTCCATGAAACGAGCGCACGGGCAGATGTCGGAATCGCTGCTGTTGGGCGCACTGCTGGCTATGGCCGGCGGTTTTTTTGACGCATATACCTATCTCTGCCGCGGCAAGGTGTTTGCTAACGCGCAGACCGGCAATATTGTCCTATTCGGCGCGAATATTGCCGAGGGCAACTGGCTGCGGGCAGCCGAATATTTCCTGCCGATTCTGGCGTTCGCACTGGGCGTTGTGGCGGCGGAGATTGTCAAGCGGCGGTACAAAAAACGCCAGAGCGACATCAACATTCACTGGAGACAGATTGTCGTGCTGGTCGAGATCGCGCTGCTGACCGCAGCGGCTTTTATGCCGCAGACGCTGAATACCACGGTCAACATTATGATCTCGTTCATCTGCGCGATGCAGGTCGAGTCGTTCCGCAAGGTGCGCGGCAGCGCATTTGCAACCACGATGTGTACAGGCAACCTGCGTTCGGGCACAGAGCAGCTTGTGATCTGGGCACAGACCGGCGACCGGAATGCGATCCGCAAAACGCGCAACTATTACGCAATCATCCTGTTTTTTATCCTCGGCGGTGCGATTGGCGCACTGACGACCGCGAGAATTGGCGAAAAAGCGCTGCTGCTGACCTGTATCCCGCTGAGTCTGGTCTTTGCAGTCATGTTTGTCGAGGAAGAACATACGCTCGAGGCGGAGGAGACCGCCGGAAAGGAACGGTAAACCATGTCGATCAAACTGATCGCCGCAGATATGGACGGCACGCTGCTGTCCAGCCGCAAGCAGCTGCCCAAGGGCTTTTTTCCGCTGGTGCGCACACTGAAAAAGATTGGTGTACGCTTCGCACCTGCATCCGGACGGCAGTATTACAACCTGTACGAGCAGTTCGGTGAGATAGCGGACGAGCTGATGTACATCAGCGAAAACGGCGGCATGGTGTGCGACGGACGCAAAATCGTGTCGTTCGAGGCCATGCCGCAGCAGCTGGTGTGCGCGGCTGTGGAGCTGGCGCGCGGTCTGCCGAATGTGCACGCAATCGCGTCCATGCGGGACGGCGCAGCCTACGAGGACGACGATCCGGTGTTCGTGGAGAACATGGCGATGTACTACGCACGTCGCAAAAAGGTGCCTGATCTGCTTGAAGCCGTGCAGCAGGAGCCGGTGTGCAAGGTGGCGCTTTTCTGCAAAAATGCGGCGGAAACCAACGTGCTGCCGTACTATCGGCAGATGTTCGACGATAAGCTGCAGGTAGCGCTCTCCGGCGCGGACTGGGTGGATTTGATGCGTCTGGGGCTGAGCAAGGGCGTGGCCGTGGGCGTTATGTGCGATAATCTGCACATCACATCCGCGCAGTGCATGGCGTTCGGCGATTATCTGAACGATGTGGAGCTTCTGCGCTCGGTGGGCGAGTCCTACGCGATGGCGAATGCACATGAGCGGCTCAAGAAGGTCGCAAAGCATGTTTGTCCGTCCAATGATGAGGACGGCGTGTGCCGCACGATCCGCAGCGTGCTGGCGGTGGAATAAACAGCGAAACCCGGGAATCGAAGGATTCCCGGGTTTCTTTTTGAATTAGGCTGTATTTGTATTCTGTTTGGAGACTTGAATATAAATAAGAGAGAATAAATTGAATGTGGAATAAGAATGCGGTTTCGAGAACGATTATTCGAGGGTCAGCTTCTTGTCGGTCAGGAAGGACTCCTTGCAGCGGAAGGCGATCTTGGTGGACTGGGTGCCGTCGATAACGCCCGGAGTTGCCTTGCGGCCGGTTGCTACGCAGTCGCAGAATTCCTCAATCTCAGTGATGTATGCATCGTGCCAACGGGTGATGAAGTCCTGATAGCACTCGCGGCATACGCCATGCTGGCTCATAACCTCTACGAGAGAGTCGGTCGGAACGGATGCGATACGCAGGGTGCCGCGGGTACCAACGATTTCGGTCTCAACATGAGAGCCGTGAGCTGCTGCACGACCGGCAAAGAAGAATGCCATAGCATCGTTTTCCATCTTCATCAGGCCGGAAACGTTGTCGCCGTCGTCCCAGTCCTTGTACTGCTTGAACTCATAGCAGCCGCCGGTAGCCCACAGCTCCTTGACCTCGGAGCCGGTCAGCCAGCGAATCAGGTCGAAGTCGTGAATGGACATATCGATGAACTGACCGCCGGAGCGCGGAGCGTACTCGAGGGTGCCCTCGATGATGGAGATCGGGTCCTGCGAGTAGCAGCGAACCAGAATAACATCACCGATGTCGCCGTTCTCCATCTTCTTCTTAGCTACCTGATAGGAGTGGTCATAGCGGCGCATGAAGCCCAGCATAAAGGTCAGCTCCGGGTGAGCGGCGATGATGGCCTCGGCCTCCTTGCACTTTTCAACCGTGTCAGCCAGCGGCTTTTCGCAGAAAACGTGCTTGCCGGCATCCATCGCAATCTTGATCATCTCAACGTGAGAAGCGGTGTTGGTGATGATGGCAACGGCCTCAACGTTCGGGTCAGCGCACAGATCCTTCGGGTCGTTGTAAACGGCGGTTACGCCCAGTTCTTCAGCGACCTGCTTTGCGCGGTCGAAGTTTGCGTCTGCGATAGCTACCAGCTCGGAGCCCGGAACGCGGTTTGCAATGTTGCAGGCGTGCTCGTAACCCAGACGGCCTACACCGATGATACCAATCTTCAGTTTTTTCATAGTAATACCCTCCTTTGTGATCTTTTCTTGCTCTTTTTATTAAAAATAATGGGTTAACTCACAGTCCGGTGTGCTCCTTGACGTAGGCGCGGGCCATGCGGGCGTACTCGAGCGGATTTGCGATAGCCGGATCCTGCTCAGCCTCTACGACCAGCCAGCCCTCGTAGTTGTACTCGTCGAGCAGCTTGAATACGGTCGGGAAGTCTACGCAGCCTTCCGGATCGCCGGGAACGGTGAACACGCCTTCCGGAATCGAACGGAGGAAGCTCTTGTTCTCAGCGTAGCACTTGTCCATTGCAGGCTTGCGGACATTTTTGAGATGGACATGACCGATGCGGTCGTGGTGCTTCTTGAGAATTTCGATCGGGTCCTCGCCGGAGAAGGTGAGATGACCGGTATCGTAAATCATGCTGACGTACTTCGGGTCGGTCATAGCGAGCATACGGTCGATTTCGTCGGTCTTCTGCACGGTAGTCGTCATGTGATGATGGTACACGATCTTCATGCCGCTGTCATAAGCGATCTTGCCGAGGTGATCCAGACCCTTGGTCAGTACCTCCCACTCATCGTCGTTCAGCACCTTCTTGTTGGAAAGCGGAGTGTTCCACTGATGCTGAATGGAGAACGACTGATCGGATGTGTTGATAATCGTAGCGCCGATCGACTTCAGGAAGTTCATGTGGTCAACGAACGCACGCTCGTTCTGCCACATCGGCAGTTCATTTAAGTAGGTGCTGATCCAGCCGGTGATGGCGGAAATACCGCGGCGGCCAAACTCCTTATTCAGAATCGCCGGATCACGCGGGAACTGGCAGCCGATCTCGGTGCCAACATAACCGGTCAGAGCGATTTCACTGATCGTCTGCAGGAAGCTGTTTTCAGCACCCATCTCCGGCATGTCGTCCTCGGTCCATGCAATAGGCGCGATACCGATTTTAACCTTTTTGGGATCTAACATAATGCTTCGTCCTTTCATTCTTGTTGTATCTCACAACTGAGCTGTGAGATTCTTTCTTCTCTTTGTGCTTATAGTTTAGCAGATATGGCGAACGGTTTCTTTTAGATTCTTGGCTTGATTCAAAAAACGGAAACTTTTTTTCGGACACCCGAAAAGCCCATATATATAATATATTAGAGGTAAAAGCGGCGGTAAAAATGCACAGTATTTTTTCGGAGCGGGTTTGAGGCTGTGCGCTTGTTTTTATAAATCCTGCTTTTTGGCGGTCGGAGACCGGCGAATCGGCAGGTTTGTGAAAGCTAAAAAACCGCAGAGAAACATACGGAAGATTCTCGGTCGGATATGCTATACTATAAATAAGCGAGAACAAAAAACAAGAATCTGCAAATAGCAAGAATCTATAATTATTCTCAGCCCGACCGCAAAAAAGCACGATATACGGCGGTCTGCAAAAGCAAATATGTGCTAGCGCACAACGGACCCGTGTGCTATACTTTTATAAGAGTAAAATCACCGTCGGAGAAAGAGAGGAGCTGCAAAAAACTATGCCGAAGGCAAGCCTGAACGTACAGTGCTTTGTAGAGAAGGAAGTTAAATCAATTTTTGAGGGGGAGAATCAGCCGAAGCTGCTTTACGTCAGTGAAATCCGACCGGATGCCAGTGCACATCCGCGTGTCATGCATGCGCATGAGGATTTTGTCGAGCTGATTCTTATTTGCAGCGGTTCAAGCGAATACCTGATTCACGATAAAAAAGTCATCATCAAGCCGGGTGATCTGCTCGTATACAACGCAGGCGTGGTGCACGACGAGGTTTCCGGTCCGGATATGGAGGTCGGCAGCTACTGCATTGCCGTCGGCGGGCTGCATATGCCCGGTCTGCGCGAGAACGCACTCATTCCGGATGATGCGGGCTATGTATTCCCGACCGGCAAGTATTTCGCTGATCTGCACTGCCTGTTTGAAATGATGTTCCGCACCCTGTCGGCAGGCGAGCCGAATGCTGAGTTGTTCTGCAGTTCGCTGATGCACGCGCTGCTGATGTCGGTGCTGACGGTCACCGCCGGTTCTCACGCGGAGTCGGAAAAGCCGCTGGAGGAGCCGCACATTCTCGGCAGACGGATTAAGGAATATATTGACAAGCATTATATGGAGCCGATCACGCTGCAGAGCATGGGTGAGGCGCTGCACATCAGTCCGTATTACTTATCGCATGTTTTCAAGCAGATGAGCGGGTATTCGCCCGTGCAGTATCTGCTGCGCCGCCGCATCGGTGAAGCACAGACGCTGCTGATCACGACCGACCTGTCCATCACGCGTATCGCGGAGATGGTGGGATATGACACGCAGAGCTATTTCAATCTGCAGTTTACCAAAAACGTCGGCATGCCGCCGAATAAGTTCCGGCAGAATTATATTGTGTCCACCGGCATCGAGGAGAAGCCTAAGCGCAAACGCAAGTAAGAAATCCCTGTACAGAGTGAGAATTCTGTGCAGGGATTTTTTTGATGAGAAAACTGCGGAAAAGAAGCATTCTCGTGGACAGAGCAGGCGGTTTGCTGCGGGAGTTTTTGTACGCATATTCCATCCGAAATCCGCATAGAATTTCGTGAAATGGGGTCATGCTGTGCGGGTCAGAAAAGGAACGATTTTATACGCGGCAGGCGTGCTCGCGTGCGGAAATGTGCTGCTGCAGGTGCTCGGATTTGTCTATCGCGTGGTGCTCAGCCGCTTTGCGGGTGCGGAAGGTCTGGGCGTGTATAGGCTGGTCAATTCGGTGTATTTAGTATTGAATGCAGGCTGTCTGTCCGGCGTGACAACAGCGTGTTCGCGGCTGAGCGCGGCGTGCGAAGCAAGAGGGGAGAGCCATCGCTTAGGCGCGGTTTTGCGGCTGGCGTTCCGCGCCTTTTTTGCGCTGAGTGCGGCCTGCACAGCGGTGGTGCTGCTGTGCGGCGGCAGTATCGCGGCAAATCTGCTCGGTGACGGACGCTGTGCGCGCGCGTTTCCGTACATGCTGCTGTGTCTCGCACTCACTGGCGTGGAAAATATTTTTAAATCGCTGTTTATCGGACTGGAAAAGGTGCAGTACACGGCCTGCTCCGAGGTCGGGGAGCAGCTTATCCGCATATTCGCGGTCAGCTTTCTGCTGTACGAATATGGCAGCGGCGACTATGGCAGAATCGCCATGCTCATCTTCGCGGGCATGGTTTGCAGCGAAGTGTTCAGCGCACTTTTCCTCACGCGGCTGTTCCGACGAAATATGCGGCATATTCGCTTCACAAGACCGGATAAGGAACTTTACGGTCATTTTTTCGGCATTGCCGCGCCATTATCGGCCTCGGCGCTGATCGGGAATATGCTTGGCTCGGCAGGCTCCGTTTTGCTGCCGCAAAGGCTGATGGCGGCCGGTCTGGACTATGAGCAGGCGCTGTCCGCGCTCGGCGTGATCTCGGGCATGGCCATGCCGCTGCTGCTGTTTCCGGTCGCGTTCGTCAGCTCGGTCTGCACGGCGCTGCTGCCCGCCGTCACGGCAGCGCAGGCAGTCGGTGAGCAGGCACGCGTGCGTGTTTTGACCGGCCGTGCCGTTACGACTGTGGGTCTCATCGGCATACCGGCAACTGCTGTTCTCGTGCCGCTGGCACCGCAGCTGAGCGAGCTGTTTTTTCGCCAGCCGCTCACCGGCGGCTACGCCGCGCTGCTCGGCGCGGCAGCCGTGGCGGCCTACTACCAGATGGCGACCGGCAGCCTGCTCAATGCGCTCGGTCTGCAAAGGTGGAACGTGGCAACCGCCATCTCTGCGGAGCTGTGCCAGCTTGCGCTGCTGTACCGCTGGTGCGCAAGGCCAACGCTCGGCATTTACGGCTACCTGCTTGCCATGTTTTTGACCGGAGCGAGCGCCGCTGCGGTCAACCTTGCCATCCTGCACCGGCGAACAGCGTTCCGCCTGAAACCCTTCCGGCGGTTCGGCGTGCCGCTGCTCTGCGGCACTGCGGTTTACCTGTGGACTCGCTTTTTCGCGCAGACATTTGTCTGCCGGTTTGATAACCCCGTGACCGCCCTCGCGGCAGCACTCGTGTCAGCTATCATACTGTATTTGCTCGTGCTGAGGCTGCTTGGCATCCGTCTCGGGCGGTATCTGGCACATCGCGTGGAAAATCCGGCAGTCCTTCCAGTATTCTTGTGGTAGGAAAATAGAGAAGTGCTATCAGTGTGAAGATTGGAGAAAGGGTAACGGGTTGCCGCTGTGCAGGCGCCGGCTTTTTCGTTGCAGGAATAAAAAATGAAAACAGAGCGCTTCACAGCAGTGAAACGCTCTGTTTTTGTATGGGTATCATCGGATTTGCGTGCTCCGGAGCCTCATGCAGCCATTGCTCGAAAATCCGGATGAAGCAGTTCCGCAGCAGCCGGAGATGATTCGCACAGCGGGAACTTCTCGGTGAATACATGATTTGTCTGCTTTACGCAGTTTTCCGACCGATTTCACAGGGAATACTATTTACTACTTGAATAGTACGGATTTTTGCGGTATACTATAAACAAACAAAAAGCAACAGGAGGTTACTATCATGGCTGCTATTACGAAGAAGTCCACCATTGGTGAGGTTCTGAATATGAACATCGAGACCGCTCGTTTCTTTATGGAAATCGGCATGCACTGCCTCGGCTGCCCGGCATCTCAGGGCGAGAGCATCGAGGAGGCCTGCATGGTACACGGCACCAATGCAGATGAACTGGTTGCCAAGCTCAACGCTTTTCTGGGCGAATAAGTCGAGTGAGTAAGAAAATTAGAGCTGGCATTGTTTGCCGGCTCTGTTTTTTTGGAGTTTTACATGGAAAGTATGATTTTAACACCGCGGCTGGCCTGTATGGCGGCTCTGGTGCCGCAAAATGCTCGATTGGCGGATATCGGAACGGATCACGGCAAGCTGCCGATCTCACTGCTGCTGGATGGGCATATTGCATCGGCTATCGGCTCGGATATCCGTTCAGGACCGCTGGCACATGCGGAGCGCAATGCGAAAGAGCATAACGCATCCCTGTCTCTGCGGCTTGCGCCGGGACTGGAGGCCGTGCGGGCGGAGGAATGCGACACCGTAACGATCGCAGGCATGGGCGGCCAGACCATCTCAGAGATTTTGACTGCCGCACCGTGGACCGCCCAAGGTGACCACCTGCTGCTGCTCCAACCGATGACCATGATTGCCGAGCTGCGCCGGTGGCTGTACGCGCACGGCTACGCCATCGAGCATGAAACGCTGTGCCGCGAGGACAGACGGCGTTACGTCGTTCTCAGCGTACGCGGCGGTGCACCGAAGCGGGAAATACCGCTGAGCGAATGTGCGGTTTCTCCGGCCTTGCTGCGTGCAGAAGGCGCTGCCGATTACCTTGAGCAGCTCTATCTGCGGGAGAAAAAGGCACTGGACGGCATGGAACAGGGTACATCGGAGAACAAGCGTCTCGCGTACCAGCGTGCGCTGGTGCAGTGCATCCAATCTGCAAGGGAGGAACTGAAATGACGACAGTTCAGGATATTTTGACATTTATGGAGGGTCTTGCTCCCTACGAGCTGGCGGAAAGCTGGGACAATGTCGGCCTGCTGTGCGGCGATCGTGTGCAGGAGGTCACGAGCGTGCTTTGTGCGCTCGATGTGACAGAAACGGTCGTGCAGGAAGCGGCTGAGCGTGGTGCGCAGCTTGTTGTTGCACACCATCCGGCGATCTTCACTTCGGTCAGCCGTGTGACATCGGACGATACGACCGGCCGAGTGCTGCGTTACGCAATCAAGCACGATATTTCTATTATCTGCATGCATACTAACGCAGACTGTGCGGAGGGCGGTGTCAATGACGCGCTCGCATCCGCGCTGTTCCTCACCAATGTGGTGAGCATGGAGGCCGGCGAGAACGGCATGCTCGGTCGTGTGGGCGATCTGCCGCGCGAAATGCAGCCGCGCGAATTTGCACTCTATGTCAAGGAATGCCTGCGTGCGGGCGGTGTGCGCTTCTGTGACGGCGGCAAGCCGATCACGCGCGTAGCGGTCGGCGGCGGTGCCTGCGGCAAGCTGATGGACTATGCAGTCGCAGGCGGCGCACAGGCGTTCGTCATCGGCGACTGCAGCTACGATCTCATGCAGCGTGCGCAGGCCATCGGTCTGTCTCTGGTGGATGCAGGACACTTCCCGACCGAAAATCCGGTCGCGGCCGTGTTCGCCGATAAAATCACAGCCGCATTCCCGCAGGTGCTCACCGAGGTTTCCGAGCGGCACGCGGACTGTATCCAATTTGTTTAAGGAAGAATTGATATGCCATTAGATGCGATCTGCCTGCGGGCAGTGACAAATGAACTCAATAACGTACTGGCAGGCTGTCGTGTAGAGAAGGTCTATCAGCCGGACCGCGATGAAATCGTGCTGCAGACACGCGGCGGTCAGGGAGGCCCACGCCGACTGCTGCTGTCGATCGCGGCAGGTGCGCCGCGCGTGCATTTTATTGACGCGGCTCGAGAGAATCCGGCGGCGCCGCCGATGTTCTGCATGCTGCTGCGCAAGCATGTGCAGGGCGCAAAGATTGCGGCAGTGAGCCAGCCGGCGGTCGAGCGTATGCTCACCATCGAACTGGATACGACGGATGAAATGGGTGTACCCTGCAAAAAGCACCTCATCTGCGAGCTGATGGGCAAGCACTCTAACGTCATCCTGTGCGGCGAGGACAACCGCATTATTGACGCTCTGCGCCGTGTAGACGGCGACCTGTCCGGCAAGCGGCAGGTTCTGCCCGGTCTGTTTTACCGCATGCCGCCCGCACAGGACAAGCACGACCCGTTCACGGTTTCCGGCACGGGACTTGCCGCCGCCGCATCGCAGGCGGAAGAAGGGCAGACGCTCGACCGCTGGCTGCTCAGTCAGCTTCTGGGTTTTTCGCCGCTGCTCTGCCGTGAACTGTCCTTCCGCGCGACCGGTGACGCAGCCAAGCCGATCGCACGCATGACGGATGAGAACCGTCAGCAGCTCGGCAAGGTGTACGACGATTTCATGTCGTATGTCGAGGATAACCGAGCCAAGCCTTTCCTGCTGACCAAGGTCGAGGACGGTGCGGTGTTCGACTTCACCTTCCTTCCGGTGACGCAGTACGAGGGTCTGATGAATGTCACGCAGGCGGACAGCTTCAGTGCGCTGCTTGCAGCCTTCTTTGAGAAAAAGGGTAAGGCTGAGCGAATGCAGCGCCGCACCGGCGACCTGCACAAGACCGTCACAAATGCCCGCGACCGCGTGGCCCGCAAGCTGGCGGCGCAGAAAAAGGAACTCGCGGCTACACACAACCGTGAGCAGTACAAGCGCACCGGTGAACTCATCACCGCGAACCTGTACCAGCTGGAAAAGGGCATGAACAAGGCGAAAGTGGTCGATTACTACGCTGAAAACTGTCCGGAGGTTGAAATTACGTTAGATGTGCGGCTGACGCCGCAGCAGAACGCACAGAAATATTTCAAGCTGTACAACAAGGCCAAGACCGCCGAGGAAGTGCTCACACAGCAGATCGAGCAGGGCACAGCCGAGCTGGATTATCTGGAAAGTGTTCTCGCTGCTCTCAGCGAAGCCGAAAACGAGCGTGATCTTGCACAGCTGCGCGAGGAGCTCACGCAGTCCGGTGTGCTCTCTGCCAAGCAGACGCGCAACAGGAAGCTGCGCGGCAAGCCGGTGCAGGCCAAGCCGTTCCATTATCGCACGAGCGACGGATTTGATGTATTTGCAGGCAAAAACAACCTGCAGAACGATCTTTTGACACTCAAAACTGCGTTCAAGAGCGATATCTGGTTCCACACGCAGAAGATTCACGGCTCGCACGTTATCCTCGTGACGGACGGCAGGGAGCCGACTGACGAGGCCATGACCGAGGCTGCCATGATCGCAGCGTACCATTCGCGCGGCCGTTCGTCCTCACTGGTTCCGGTGGACTACACGCCCGTCCGTCAGGTGAAAAAGCCCGCAGGCGCGAAGCCGGGCATGGTCATCTACCATGTGTACCAGACCGCGTATGTCACGCCGAACGAAGCCGAAGTAGAAAAGCTCCGCGTAGAATAAAAATAAACCGCTCTCGAACTTTCAAGAGCGGTTTTTACACGAAAAAAGGGATTCTGTCAGAAACAGAATCCCTTTTGCTTTACTTGTGGGATGCGATAACGTCGCTCATGTCGTACATACCCGGCTGGGTGCGCTCGGCCATGAAAGCGGCTGCATCAACCGCACCGACCGCGAAAACCTCGCGGGACAGGGCGGTGTGCTTAATCTCGATGATCTCATCGCGGCCGCAGAACAGCACGCTGTGCTCACCGACGATGGTGCCGCCGCGGATGGCGGAGATACCGATCTCGTGCGCCGGACGCTTTTCGCGGCGCTCGTGACGGTCGTAAACGTACTCCGCGTCATAGGGGAGTGCGCTCGCAACTGCGTCAGCCAGCATGAGAGCCGTGCCCGAAGGAGCATCCAGCTTCTGGTTGTGGTGCTTCTCAATGATCTCCACGTCGTATTTGTCACCCAGAACAGCGGCGGACTGCTTGAGCAGCTCGCTCATCAGGTTGATGCCAAGCGACATGTTGCCCGAACGGAACACCGCGATCTTTGCAGAAGCCGCACGGATGCGGTCCAGCTGCGCCGCAGAGTGACCCGTGGTGCAGATAACGACCGGCGTGCCGTGCTGCTCGCAGTAATCGAGCAGGCGCTCGGTAGAAGCGGCGTTGGAGAAGTCGATGATTACATCGCATTCGCCGGTAAACTCAAACGGATCGGCAAAAATCGGGAAATCTGCATACTGCACCGTATTGATATCAAATCCCGCAACGATCTCCATACCTTCTCTGCCGCTGACAATGTCGTTGATGACATGGCCCATACGGCCGCAGCAGCCGGAAAGTGCAATTTTCAACATCTTTTTATAGCTCCTTTAGATCTTGCAGCCGGCGTTTTCCAGCTCGCGCTTGATGTACGCGATGTGCTCCTCGCTCGGCTCAACCAGAGGCAGGCGCAGACCGCCGACCTTCCAACCGAGCAGCTCCATAGCCTTCTTGACCGGAATCGGGTTGACTTCGCAGAACAGCGAGTCGATCAGATCGTGATACTGCAGCTGCAGCTTAGCAGCTTCCGGATAACGGTTGTCAAAGCACAGCTGAGTAATGTCGTGTGCAACCTGCGGTGCTACGTTGGACAGCACCGAGATAACGCCCTTGCCGCCGAGAGACATCAGCGGAACGATCTGGTCGTCGTTGCCGGACCAGACATTCAGGTTGTCGCCGCACTTAGCCATGGCCTCAGCCAGCAGGCTGAAATTGCCGGATGCGGCCTTGAGACCATTGATGTTCGGATGCTTGGACAGCTCATACAGGGTATCGGCGGTAAAGCATACACCGGTGCGGCTCGGTACGTTGTACAGAACGATCGGCAGATCGCAGCAGTCTGCGATTGCGGTGTAGTGTGCGATCAGGCCGCGCTGCGTAGTCTTGTTATAGTACGGCGTAACCGACAGACCGGCATCTGCGCCGCATTCAGCTGCAAACTTGGTCAGCTCAATGGCGTATGCGGTGTCGTTGGAACCCGTGCCGGCAATGACCGGAACACGATGGTTGACATACTCACAGCACCATGCCAGTGCTTCGCGGTGCTCCTTATCGTGCAGGGTAGATGCCTCACCGGTGGTGCCGCAGACAACGATGGCATCCGTGCCGTGTGCGATCTGGTGGTCGATGATCTTGCCGAATTCCTCGTAATCGACCTCACCGGTGGACTTGAACGGTGTGATAATAGCAACCGCAGCACCGGTAAAAACAGGCTTCTTCATAATAAAACGGTGACCTCCTTAACGGTCCATGTAGCCCTCGGCGCAAAGCAGCTCTGCCATCAGAACAGCGCCGCCTGCTGCGCCGCGCAGAGTGTTGTGCGACAGGCTGACAAACTTGTAATCAAAGATGGTATCTTCACGCAGACGACCGATGGAAACACCCATACCATTCTCAAGGTTGCGGTCCAGCTTGGTCTGCGGACGGTTATCCTCTTCAAAGTAAGTAAGGTAGTGCTCCGGAGCGGACGGCAGGTTCAGTTCCTGTGCGCGGCCCTTGAAGTTGTTCCAGCGCTCGATCATAACTTCCTTGCTCGGCTTGTTCTTAAACTTGACCGAAGCGGCAGCCATGTGGCCGTCAGAGCATGCAACGCGCAGGCACTGTGCGGAGATAACCGGAGTGGTCGCAGACTCGATGTGGTCGCCCTCGATGTGGCCCCAGATCTTCATCGGCTCCTTCTCGCTCTTCTCTTCCTCGCCGCCGATGTACGGAATAACGTTGTCTACCATCTCGGGCCAGGTCTCGAAGGTCTTGCCGGCACCGGAGATCGCCTGATAGGTGCAGACGGAAACCTCGGTCGGCTCAAAGTCCATCAGAGCGGACAGCGCCGGAACGTAGGACTGGATAGAGCAGTTGGACTTAACGGCGATAAAGCCGCGCTTGGTTCCCAGACGCTTGCGCTGTGCCGGAATGATCTCGGCATGGTCAGCGTTGATCTCCGGAATGATCATCGGAACATCCGGGGTACCGCGGTGAGCGGAGTTGTTGGAGCAAACCGGGCACTCGAGCTTTGCGTACTTCTCCTCAAGGGCGCGGATCTCGTCCTTCTTCATATCTACTGCGCAGAAGATGAAATCAACCTTGGAGGCGATCTCCTCTGCGTCGGCAGTTGCGTCGTACATAACCATGTCCTTGTACTTGCCGGGCATCGGAACGGTCATCTTCCAGCGGCCCTCACAAGCCTCGGCATAGGTCTTGCCCTTGTTTCGGCCGGATGCAGCGAGTGCTACGACGTCGAACCACGGGTGGTTTTCCAGCAGCAGGGTGAAGCGCTGACCGACCATACCGGTCGCGCCGACGATGCCTACTTTGTACTGCTTCATGTTTATCAAATCCTTCCAAAAGGTATTCTAACAAAGAAATTATGTGATGAAAAACATACAGAAAGAATATCCAGAGGTGACTTCGGATGATTCGGCAAGAGCAATTTCCCGCAAAGTGCCGCAAACGAATTGTACAGAGTTACCTCAAAAGAAAAATACCGGTTGAAAAACCGGTATGATCTATACTATAATAGAGGGAGCGGAACAAACCGCTGCGCTCTAAACAGAATAGCTCTCCACCGGCGTTTCCGCTGATGACAGACGCTGGGATATTTTCCGACGGCGTCCAGCACGGCCTTTCCGCAACAAGCACCGGCTTCGGCGGAGGTCCCTTTCCCGGGTGATTATCGGGTCTGCGGACCCTTCCAACCGGTACTGATGAAAACCGCACCTCTATCTGTATTGATACTTTCGCTTTTTATTTTAGAATATACCCTTGAGTTTGTCAATAAGAACAAGGCGAAACAAGGATAAAAAATAAAACAGGAGTTGATAAAAATGAAAAAGCTGTTATCCATGCTGCTTTGCGCCGTGATGACGGTCACCTGCATCGGTGCTGTTCCGGCACATGCAGCGAGCAGCGATACACGCCTGCGTGTCGGTCTGACGATCAGCGGCGCTTCCACCTTTGCTGCGCCGCAGCTCGAGAACGTCAGCGGCTGCAAAACCGGCTACACGGTCGGCACCGTCAGCGGCACCGCGTTCTCCGGCAGCAAATCGATCACGAGCAGTGCGCTGACCGTCAAGCTGGTGAACGATGCCTTTCAGGTCAGCGATACCGACAGCGGCTCGGTGCTGTATACGTCCGCAGCGGGTGCGGATCATATCGCCATCCGTCCGAACAGCACGCTGACGTGGTTCAAGGGCTACAAGTGGTACGGCGATTTTGTGTACCGCCGTGCATCGAACGGCAGCATCACTGTTATAAACTATGTGGGTGTGGAGGATTATGTGAAGGGCGTGCTGCCGTATGAGATCGACCCGGACTGGCCTGCCGAAGCACAGAAGGCGCAGGCAGTCTGTGCTCGTTCGTTCGCACTGGGCACACACAAGCACGGCGATGAGTACGACCTGTGCAACACCACGAACTGTCAGGTGTATCTGGGCGCCAACCGTGCAACCGAGGCCTCTGACGCGGCAGTAGATGCGACCAAGGGTGAAACGCTGTCGTACAACGGCAGCTCGGTCATCGGTTACTTTTATTCGTCGGACGGCGGCGCAACCGAGGACGCAGCGAACGTCTGGGGCGGCGATTACGCGTATCTCAAGGGCAAGGCTGACCCGTATGAGGACCCGAGCAAGGACAGATGGACGGTGACGCTCACCGCCGATGAGATTCAGCAGAAGGTGAATGCCGCAGGCTACTCCATCGGCAAGGTAGCAAATGTGCAGGTCACCAAGCGCACCGCAACCGATAACGTAAACGAAGTGACGGTGACGGATACGAGCGGCAAGTCGGTTACGATTTCCAGGAGCAGCGTCCGCACAGTGTTCGGTCTCAAGAGCATTCGCTACACGATCACGCCGGTCGGCGGCTCGGGCAACAAGACCAGTCTGCAGGTCAAGGCTTCGACGCATAACGTCAAGGTCAACGGCAAAACCGTATCTCCGCAGGGCTATTACATTGTAAACGGCACGCAGTACGGCAACAATTACTTCAAACTGCGCGATATTGCCTATCTGCTGAGCGGCACCAAAGGTCAGTTCAACGTCCGTTGGGATAAGGAGAATGAACGCATTCTCCTGACCTCCGGCACGGCGTATGAGACCGTTGGCGGTGAGCTTGCGGATTCGTCCACGGCGGTGGAGAAAATCGGCAAATCCACCTCGACGATCGTGCTCGACGGCGAGACGATCGCACTGGACGGCTACATCATCAATGGCAACAACTACTACAAGCTGCGCGATATCGGCAAGGCGATCGGCTTTGACGTTGATTTTGACAACGCAAGCAGCACTGTGCTTGTCAAAACCACGAGCGACTATTCCGGCGATGACGAGGGCACAAACAGCGGTAATTCGGACAATACCGGCTCGAATACCACGCCGACCGTTACCAATCCGACCAGTTATACGTTCAGCGGCTCCGGCTGGGGACACAGCGTCGGCATGAGTCAGTGGGGCGCTTACGCAATGGCGCAGAAGGGCTTCACCTATGACCAGATTCTGAAATTCTACTTTACCGGCATTGAGATTGCCGAGTAATCTATAAAATCAACACGCAAGGGAGGAAAGACGGCAGGGGCGCTTAGGCGATATTGTCTTAAAAGCGTCCTTGCCTTTGTGATGAAGAAAAGCGATTTTTATTTTGACTTGCCCGAACGCCTGATTGCCCAGCATCCGCTGGAGCAGCGCGACGCGTCCCGCCTGATGGTGCTCGACCGCAGGGACGGCTCGGTGACACACCGCCATTTCCGCGATCTGCTGGAGTACGTTCAGCCGGGCGACTGCATGGTGTTCAACAATTCCCGTGTCATTCCGGCGCGGCTGATGGGTCACGCTGTCGGCCATGTTACGCCGATCGAGGTGCTGCTGCTGACCGACAAGGGCGACGGTCTGTGGGAATGTCTGACGCGTCCAGGCAAAAAGACCCGCACTGGTGTAGAGCTGACCTTCGGTGACGGCCTGCTGACCGCAACCGTTGAGGCGGTTCAGCCGGACGGCAACCGCCTGATCCGTTTCCACTATGAGGGCATTTTCCTGGAAATCCTCGACAAGCTCGGCACCATGCCGCTGCCGCCGTATATCAAGGAAAAGCTAGATGATCCCGAACGCTACCAGACGGTTTACTCCAAAACACCGGGCTCTGCAGCTGCACCGACCGCTGGCCTGCACTTCACGACCGAACTGCTTGATGCGCTGAAAGCCAAGGGAGTAAAATTGGCGTTCGTGACGCTGCATGTCGGTTTGGGTACGTTCCGCCCGGTCAAGGAGGATGAGATCACCGACCACATCATGCACTCCGAGTATTATATCATGGACGAAGAGACCGCGGGGATCATCAACGATACGCGTGCCGCAGGCGGCAAGATCTGGGCGGTCGGCACAACAGCCACCCGCACGCTGGAGACCATCGCGGCTGACGACGGTACCGTGCGCGCACAGTCCGGCTGGACGGATATTTTCATCTATCCGGGCTATAAATTCAAGGCAGTCGATCATCTTGTGACCAACTTCCATCTGCCGGAGAGCACACTGATGATGCTGATTTCGGCATTTGCAACACGAGAAATGGTCATGAACGCGTATCAGGAAGCCATTAAGGAAGAATATCGTTTCTTCTCGTTCGGCGATTCGATGCTTTTGTACTAATAAAACAGGATAAGAGGAAATTATGGAAATCGGAAAATTTAACCTAATCAAAACCGAGGGCCGCGCCCGTCGCGGCGAGTTCTGCACGGCACATGGCGTGGTGCAGACGCCGGTATTCCAGAATGTCGGCACAGCGGGTGCGATCAAGGGTGCGGTTGACGCGTTCGATCTCAAGGAGCTGGGCTGCCAGATTGAGCTGTCCAACACCTATCATCTGCACGTCCGTCCGGGCGACCAGATCGTCAAGCAGATGGGTGGTCTGCACAAATTCATGCGCTGGGACGGTCCGATGCTGACCGACTCCGGCGGCTTTCAGGTGTTTTCGCTGGCGACCCTGCGCAAGATCAAGGAGGAAGGCGTAACCTTTCACTCGCACGTTGACGGCCGCAAGATTTTCATGGGACCGGAGGAGAGCATGCGCATCCAGTCCAACCTCGGCTCGGACATTGCGATGGCGTTCGACGAGTGTATCGAGAACCCCGCGCCGCGTGAGTATGTCAAAAACTCCATTGACCGTACCACGCGCTGGCTCAAACGCTGTAAAACCGAGCTTGACCGTCTGAACACGCTTCCGGATACGGTAAACCCGCACCAGATGCTGTTCGGTATCAATCAGGGCGGCACTTATGACGACCTGCGTATCGAGCACATGGAAGCGATTGCGGAGCTGGATCTGCCGGGTTATGCCATCGGCGGTCTTGCCGTCGGTGAAAGCACCGAGGTCATGTACCATATTCTCGATGTTGTTCTGCCGCATGCGCCCGAGCATAAGCCGCGCTACCTGATGGGTGTCGGCACACCGAGCAACATTATTGAAGGTGTCGCTCGCGGCATTGATTTCTTCGACTGCGTTATGCCGACCCGCAACGCGCGTCACGGTCATCTGTTCACGCATAACGGCGTCCTGAACATTATGAATGCCAAGTACCAGACCGATGACCGCCCGATTGAAGAAGGCTGTCAGTGCCCGACCTGTCAGCGGTTCAGCCGCGCTTATCTGCGCCACCTGCTCAAGAGCGGTGAAATGCTGTCTCAGCGGCTGCTCGTCATGCACAATCTGTGGTTCTACAACCACCTCATGCAGGAAATCCGTGACGCACTCGATAATGGCATATTCGAGGACTATCGCGCAGAATACAGCGAAAAAATGAGCAAACGCATCTGACCCGGATGCAAACCCGAGCGCCATTGTCCCGCGATGATGGCGCTTTCACTATTCATAAGGAAGAGAGAACTGCTATGCAAAAGTTAAACCGAAGGAGCCTGCTTTTGGTAGGTTTTACACTATTTTCTATGTTTTTCGGTGCCGGAAACCTGATTTTCCCGCCGTATCTCGGTGCACAGGCGGGCACTAACGCGTGGCTGGCCTTTATCGGATTTGCGTTCAGCGCGATCGGTCTGCCGGTGATTGGCGTGATTGCGGTCGCGCGTGCAGGCGGGCTGTCCGAGCTGGCCGGGCGTGTGCATCCGCGATTTGCGCAGATATTTGCGCTGCTGGTTTACCTGTCGATCGGTCCGTGTCTGGCCATCCCGCGCACGGCGAGCACATCGTTCCAAATGCTCGCGCCGCTCATTGGTGGAGATGCAATGCGGCAGCTGATTTACTCTATCGTGTTCTTTGCGGCAGCGTTTTTCGTTGCACTGCACCCGGAAAAGCTGACAAGCTGGCTCGGACGCATTTTGTGTCCGACGCTGATCGTACTGATTTTCGTGCTGTTTTTCGGCTGCCTGTTTCATCCGGTGGCAGAGCATTACGGCGTGCCGACCGCAGACTACGCTTCGCTGCCGGGCCTGACGGGCATTCTGAATGGCTACCAGACAATGGATACGCTGGCGGCACTCAATTTCGGCGCGGTTATCGCGCTGAATATTCGGGATTACGGTATCGAGGACGAACAGCAGGTGCGCCGCAGCACCATCCGTGCAGGCTGGATTGCAGGCGCAATGCTGCTTCTGGTTTACGCGATGCTGACGCACGTTGGCGCGCTGTCCGGCGCGGCATGGCCGGGCGGCTCGACTGGCGCGGACACGCTGAGCAATATTGCCAGAGGTCTGTTTGGCCCGGTCGGGCAGGTGCTGCTTGCCGCAATTTTCGTTATTGCATGCTTCAATACCTGTGTCGGCCTGATTGCCTGCGTCGGTCAGTATTTCCATGAGCTGCTGCCGCGTATTCCGTATCCGGCCATTGCGGCGTTTTTTGCTGCGGCCAGCATGATTATTTCGAATATCGGTCTGGCGGGTATTATCCGTCTGTCCACGCCGGTGCTGAACGCGATTTATCCGGTCGCTATCGTGCTGATCGCGCTGTCGTTCCTCCCGAAGCCGGAGAAACACGGTGCGGTTTACCGCCTCTGCATTGCCTTTACTGCGGTGCAGAGCATTGCCGCGGCATTCCCGATTCCGGTCGTGTCGCCGCTGCTGCGGGCACTGCCACTGAACGCACTCGGCTTCGGCTGGCTGATACCGGCTGCGGTCGGTCTGTTGATTGGCTTGCTGGTTCCGAAGAAAGCTGAAAAGGCATAAGAAAACACCCGTCAAGATTCTTCTTGACGGGTGTTTTTGTTGTAAAACTGCGGTTGCGCGGCAGCTATCAGAACAGAGCCAGAATTTTCGCAATCTCACCGCGGGTGATATTGCCGTTCGGTCGGATAGTACCATCCGAGTAACCGCCGATGACACCGGCGGAAACGCAGGTCTTGACCTGCTCGGTCGCCCACGACGGAATCACGGACGCGTCCGTATAATTCAGGCTGACCGCCGCATAGCCGCGCGGCAGGCAGCGGCCGATGACCGTCATAACCTCAGTACGCGTCATGGTGGCCTGCGAGTTGAAGTATAGCTTACCGTTGCTGCTCGAGCCGTTCATAATGTTCGCACGCGAAACTGCGGCAACTGCGCCGCGTGCCCAACTTGGGATGCTGTCCTCATCAGCAAAGCCGAGCGTGCCGGAGGTGCTGGAGGTATCCAGATTCAGCAGACGCGCCATCGTCACCGCGAACTCCTGACGGGTCAGGTTGCGGTTCGGGCGGAAATAGGTGCTGCCGTTTGCGGTTTCGCCCTTCATGATGCCGCGTGCGCTCAGCAGGGAAGCATAGCCGTTCGCCCAGTGCGACGCGGTGTCCGCGAACACGTTGGATGCCGAACCGGCGGTTACGGTCGCACAAACGCGCGTGCGGTTGCCTGCATCATCGGACACGTCGGCAGTCACGGTATGCGTGCCGGCAGACAGCGTGCCGGTCGTAATGGTCATGGTCGAGCCGCTCATCACAGCTGCACCGGAAACGGCTTTGCCGTCCACCTTGACCGCAATATTGCTTGCGCGGACCGGATATTTGCCGTTTTCCATGGTGGCAGTGCCGGAAAGCGCGGCATTTGTGCCGATGCTGACCGTTGCCGAGGTCGTATTCAGCTTGACCGACGGCGCATCTGTATTCGTCACCGCATGATCTGCGCTCAGTACGATCTGGTCGAGGTACAGCGCCGAGCCGCCGGAGCCTGCGCCGGATTTGTCAAACCGCAGACCGGTGAACTGCTGTGCGCCGTCCGGCACGCTTGCCGTCAGCTGTTTCCAGCTGTTGCCGGTTGCAGCGGACAGGGGAGCGGTCAGCTCATTGCCTTCCGCGTCGGCAAACACCGCCGTGAGCGTGCCTGCCGTGTTCCTGCTGTGCGCCCACAGTGTCAGGTGCTTCATGCTCGAAGCATCAGCCGCCGGAGCGAAAATCGTAAAGCCGTCCGTACCGGTGCCGTTCCACATCGCCTGGAGCGAACCGGTGCCGCGTGCCACCGAGGTGTAATCCGTCACCCGCGAGAGCGTTACGCCGTCCGATGCGGTCAGATTGTTCAGACCGCTTTCAAAATCCGCAACGGTATGAGCGCTCTGCGCGTCGCCCATGCCGACATTGACCGAAATGGACTTGCTTACGCTGCCATACGAGCAGGTGAGCGTGCCGGAGGCCATCCGGCTGCCCGCAGTGAACACGCCGTCCGCATTTACCGCACCGACATCGCCGGACACGCTCCACTTGAAGCAGGAATCCGCAGCTCCCATCGTATGACCGAGGTGATACGCGAGCGCATCTACGTTGATGCTCTGGCCCGGTTTGACCGAGATAGAGCTGAGCGCTTTGCCGCCGCTCTGCAGTGCGATCGAGTCTACACCGGTAGTGATGCACACGTTCATCGAGCCGGAAACCGCGCCGTTTGAGCCGGTGATGGTCGCGCGACCGGCCTTGCTGCCTGCGGTGAAGGTTTGGCCGGAGACCGTGCCTAGCTCATCATTCACCGTGTAGCTGAGGTCGGTCGGTGCGTCCGCCGAGGCGTAAGACGCATCTGCACCCTTGACCGAGAACCAGGTACTTCCGCCCGGGAGCACATAGCGGTGGCTGGGCGTGAGCACAGCATGAGCCGTCACGCCGTCCGACGCGATGTTGTTCACAAAGAAAATGTAGTTGGCGCACGCGCGCTGCGAGCCGTCCGACGGCTGGGAGATCAATGCTGCGGTGCTCTCGCCGGGATTGCGGACCGCCATCGCGGAGGAGCCGCCGCCATCCAGACAGATGGCGCGGACACAGCCGAGCTCCTTCAGCTCCTGACCGAGTTCTGCCGCCGTCAGACCGACGCTGTACGAGGGCTGGTTGCCGTCGATTTCATACAGAACAACCGTGCCGTCCGCCTTCACGCCGACTGCGCTGCGTGCTCTGCGGGTCGAGCCTGCGTCGATGCCGTCGGTCGTGATCGTGCTGTTGTCCATCAGCAGCTTGCCGCCGACCGCATACTGCACGTCGCTCCAGCTGCTGTCGTTCGCTGCGATGGACAGCGTGACTTCCTCGCCAATCTCGAAATCCACCCACGAGGGCACATTTGCGCCATCCGACTTGGTGAGCACCATCTGGTTTTTGGTGATCGTAATGGGACTGCTGCCCGTGCCCTTGTTCACGACCTTGAGCTTGACCGAGCCGTTGACCTTGACCGGTGTATCATCCACGCGCTCGAGGATAATGCTCGTGCCCTTGGCTGCAAAGTGCGTCGAGTCATCGTAGTTGTGATCGAGCAGGTACGCGCCAGCCGTCGTGCGCGTCTTGTTGAAGTAGGATACGTTGACCGTGCCGCTCTTGCCGCTCACGCGGATGCCCATAGTCGGGCGGCCGAGGACAGCTGTGCCGTCCTGCTTGAAGCCGACCGCATACTGCCAGGCATCGGACGAAATGAGCTCGCCGCTGTCGATGACCAGACCGATCGGAATGCCGGTAGACATAACGAAAAAGTCTGCATTCATGCCGCCAAGCACGGTTTTTCCCTGGTTCTGCAGATATTTCACCGCATTTGTAATGGTGGCTTTGCTGCCGTACAGCTGTTCATCGGCGTAGACCATGATGGGCGTTACACCGGTGTTCGGCGAGTATGTCAGCACGTTCGCGCGCTGCAGACCGGCGCTGTTTTTGCCCTCGGTGCGGCTGTATTGCAGGCCGCTGCCGAGAGAGTAGGTGTAGCTGAAGCTGTTATCAAAAACGGCTCCGGCAGCACCTGCGCATAGCTGCAGAGCGGCAAGCGCGGCTGCAATCAAGCGATAGGGACGTTTGACTGATGTTCTCATAATCCTTTGAGTTCCTCCTTTTATTGCGGGTGTGAAAAAGGGACATACTTTTCAGTATGTCCCTAATTGTAAACGCTTCTGGTGGATTTGTCCAGTGCCTTACACGCTTTTTACTACTTTTTCCAGAACCTCGGACAGCCTGGGACTGCGCACCGCAATATCGGCCACTCGATGGTAGAGCGCCTTGCGTGCATTGTACAGGCGGCGTGTTTCCGCCTGCTTGTCCGGCTTATCGAGCAGCGGGCGATTCGCGGAATAGGAAAGGTTTTTCATAATGCGGTAGAACGGCGTGTCAAGCAAGATGAGCAGACCGGTCTCCTTGACAGCCGCCACATTCTCCGGACGGAGGACAGAGCCGCCGCCGAGCGCAAGCACGATGCCGTCTTTCTGCGCCAGCTCTTTAATGTACGCGGTCTCGCGGTTGCGGAAGTAGGCTTCACCCTTTTCAGCGAAAATCTCGGAGATTTTCTTGCCTTCCTTCGCCTCCAGGTAGATGTCCGCATCAATAAATTCCAGTCCGGTCAGACGCGCCAGCTTACGGCCGATAGTGGTCTTGCCGCTGCCCATAAAACCGCACAGCACCAGATTTTTCTTGCCATGCTTCTCGTGCAGACGCTTGACCGCCATTTTGCCGTAGGTGCGGCGCAGAATGGTTTCGCACGCCTGCGGCTCGAAGGTCACGCCGGTCCAGATGGTCTGCGCATGCGCCGCCTGCATGACCAGCATGAACAATCCGTCGCGTGTTTTGGTCTTGCGCGGATTGGCGAGCTTCATGGTCGAGGTCACCGGCGGATTGTAGATCGCATCGAACACATACTCGGTCTTGTGCGGCAGATAATGCAGCGGAGCCGCGTTTTCCTTCGGGTACATGCCCACCGGCGTGGAATTGAGCACGATATGAATATCGCGCGGAATGTGCCGGCGGCTGAACACGGAAATGCGTGCGCCCGGAACGGCATCGGTCAGCTGCTTCTGCAGCGCCTCTGCCTTCTCGAGATTGCGTCCCGTGATGGTCAGATACGCGCCCTGCGTCACGCAGTGGTATGCCATCACGGAAGCCGCGCCGCCATAGCCGAGCAGCAGCACCTTTTTACCCTGGAGCGATACGCCGTCACGGTTCAGCGACTCCGCAAAGCCGAGGATGTCCGTGTTGAAGCCGGTCGCCTTGCCGTCCGCAAAGCGGACTGTGTTGACCGAGTGCAGGTCGCGGGCAGCAGTGTCAATCTCATCGAGCAGGGGGATGACAGCCTTTTTGTGCGGGATGGTGCAGTTGATGCCGCCCAGCTTGCGCTTGGCCAGCTCGAACGCTTCCGGTAAATCCTCGGGCGGCACGGCAACGCCGATGTAGTCCGCGTCCTGACCGGAGGCCTCGAACAGCTGCGCGTGCAGCTCCGGGCTCATCGTGTGGCCGAGCGGCCAGCCAAACAGGGCATAGGTGGTCTTTTTCGGCTCGAAAGCGCGAAATTCGTCCATGGAAAGCAGCATAACTCAGTCCCCCAGACGTTCGAGGGTGTTGAAGAAATCGGGGTAGGAGATGGCAACGACCTCCGGCTTGTCAATGCGGCTTGCGCCCTCGGCTGCCAGACCGAGCACGGCAAGGCTCATCGCAATGCGGTGGTCCTTATAGGTCTCGAAGGATGCGCCGTGCGGTTTGGCACCGCCGTGAACGATCATGCCGTCGTCGGTCTCCTCAACGTCCACGCCTGCCTTGGTCAGCTCGGTGACCATAGCGGCAATGCGGTTGGACTCCTTGACCTTGAGCTCCTGCGCGTCGCGGATAACGGTCTCGCCCTCAGCGAATGCAGCGGCTACCGCGATAACCGGCAGCTCGTCGATCAGGCGCGGGATGATAGCGCCGCCGATTTCTACGCCGTGCAGCTTGCTGTATTTGACGGTCAGGTCGCACACCGGCTCAGCCTCATCGCGGAAGTTCGACTCGGTGATGTCCGCGCCCATATCGCGCAGAACGTCCAGAACGCCCGTGCGGGTCGGATTGACGCCTACGTTTTTAATCGTCAGCTCACTGCCCGGAATGATCGCACCGGCAACGAGGAAGAACGCCGCGGACGAAATATCGCCCGGGACGGCAATATCGACCGCATGGAGGTCCTCCGGCGGGTCGAGCGTGATGGTGCTGCCGCTGGTTTCGATTTCAACGCCGAGTGCGCGGAACATGCGCTCGGTGTGGTCGCGGGAGGGAGCCGGCTCGATAACGGTCGTCTGACCCTCGGCGTACAGACCTGCCAGCAGGATGGCGCTCTTCAGCTGAGCGGATGCTACCGGCAGACGGTATTCAATACCGTGCAGCTCGCTCGGGAACAGGGTCAGCGGGCAGAAATTGTCGTTCTTGCCCTCGATGGACGCGCCCATTTCACGCAGCGGCTTCATCACGCGGCCCATCGGGCGCTTCTGGATGGACGGGTCGCCGCTCATGGTAACGGTGAACGGCTGACCGGCCAGAATGCCGCACAGCAGGCGGGTGGTCGTGCCGGAGTTGCCGGTGTACAGCGCTTCTGACGGCGCTTCGAGACCGTGCAGACCAACGCCTTCCACGATAACCTCGTCGTCGGTGATATTGATCTCGACACCCATCTTGCGGAAGCAGTCAATGGTGGACAGGCAATCCTCACCCATCAGAAAGCCGGTGATGTGGGTGGTGCCGTTGGCAAGTGCGCCGAGCATAACGGCACGGTGCGAGATGGATTTGTCGCCCGGCACGGTAATTTCACCGCGCAAAGGGCCGCAGGGTTGAATTTGCATGGGTTTGTACTCCTTTTATTCGTTAGGCACGCAATAGCTGCCGATTACTTTGATATAGGGAAGCTCCTCATGAAGCTGATACAGCAGGGACTGCACCGCATGGTCGCGCATGTTGCCGGTGAAATCGACATAGAACACATAGCACCACGGGCTGTCCTTGAGCGGACGCGAGTGGATTTCGGTCATGTCGATGCCGTAGTGCGCGATGGTGTCCAGCACGGTGATGAGCGTACCGGACGCGTTCGGGATGTGGAACGCGATCTCGATACGGTTGTCCTCCGGCTGACAGGTCAGCGTTTTGCTTACCGCGATAAAGCGCGTTTCGTTGTGCTGCATGTCGTTGATGCCCTCGGCGAGGATATCGAGACCGTAGCGCACAGCCGCCTCCTGCGAGCAGATGGCAGCAAGGCTCTTGTCGCCCTTTTTCTGCACGTTCTGGGCCGCAATGGCGGTGTTTGCCACCTCGATGGCCTCCAGATCGTGCTCGGAAATGAAGCTGTGGCACTGCGGCAGCGCATGGGGATGCGAGCAGACGCGCTTGACGTCCTCGAGCTTTGTGCCGGGCACCGCCGCCAGACAGTGCGAGATTTTCTTGATGTACGAGCGGTTGATGTACAGGTCGTAGTCGAGCAGGAGGTCATAGACTTCGCTGACCGTGCCTGCGGTTGTGTTCTCGACCGGCACAACGCCGATATCGGCCTTGCCGTCGCGGACGGACTGGAAAACCTGCTCCCAGGTGGGTACGTTCTGCGGTTCGCAGCTCGGGAACAGCGCACGCGCGGCCAGCTCCTGATACGCACCCGGAACCCCCTGATAGAACACGGTTTTCGGCTTTGCAAGCGTTTCTGCGGGATAGAACGGGAACTTTTCCGGCGTCTGACGCAGAATCTCACTGTACTGATACTCACGGCTCGCGCGGATCATGCTCTGCAGAAGGGAAACATACTTGAGCTGCAGCTCCTCCTCCATACCGGCGGAGCGCTTCTCAACGATTTCCGCCTCGCGGTCGGGCTTGTAGATTTTATCATCCGACTGCGCCTTGGTCTTGGCGACCTCAAGCGCGAGCGACATACGGAGCAGAAACAGCTCTCGGATAGCGGAGTCAACGCGGTTGATGTCCTGCCGGATTTCGGAAAGTTCACGCATGATAACCCTTCGCCTCCCTCAGAAGATCTGCCAGTGCAACGGCGCAGGCGGCCTCGACCACCGGCGCGGCACGGGTGACGATGCACGGGTCGTGCCGTCCGTGGATGGACAGCGGCTCGACCTTGCCGGTGCGGATATTGAGCGTATCCTGCACCATGCCGATGGACGGCGTAGGCTTGATGCACGCGCGGACAATGAGCGGCATGCCGCTCGTAATGCCGCCAAGGATACCGCCGTTGTTGTTGGTTTCGGTCTTGACAACCCCGTTTTCCTCATAAAACGGGTCGTTTGCGTGTGAGCCGCGCAGCGCAGCGAAGGCAAAGCCTGCGCCGAACTCCACGCCCTTGACAGCGGGCACGCCGAACAGGATAGAGGACAGGCGGCTTTCCACGCTGTCGAGCATCGGGCTGCCGATACCGGCCGGCAGGCCGACAGCTGCGCACTCGATGACGCCGCCGACCGAATCCTGTTCCTCACGCGCTTCCTCGATAGCGGCCAGCATGGCCTCGAGTGCACGCGGGTTGTTGACCGGATATTCGGCGTTCCGCAGCGCATCCAGCTGCTCGGCGGTGACTTCTACATCATCAAACGGCATATCCTGAATCTGGGCGATGGACTGGATGTGCGAACCGACCGTCACACCCTGCTCCTTGAGCCACAGCTTGCACAGCGCACCGGCAAACACCAGCGGAGCTGTCAGCCGGCCGGAGAAATGGCCGCCGCCTCGCGGGTCGTTGCAGGAATCGTAGCGCAGCATACCCGTGTAGTCCGCGTGACCGGGACGCGGCTGCGCCGCCAGTTCGGCGTAGTCGTTCGAGCGCTGATTGGTGTTGCGGATGACGGCACAGATGGGCGTGCCCGTCGTTTTGCCATTGTAGATTCCGGACTGAATCTCCGGCCTGTCCGGCTCCTTGCGCGCGGTGGACTGCTTGTTGCGGCCCGGTGCGCGGCGCTCCATCTCGCGCAGGACAAACGCCTCGTCATACGCCACACCGGACGGGAATCCGTCGATCACAACGCCGATGCCCGTGCCGTGCGATTCACCGAAAATGGAAATTTTGATTGTATTGCCCCAGGTAGAACCCATGCTTCTCCCTCCTTACAGCTTCAGAACGTCTTCGTGCAGCTTTTCTGCATCAATCGGGGTGATTTCTGCCCGACCGGCTTCGCGCACGAGAATAAAGTTGACCGTTGCGCCGAATTTCTTTTTGTCCGACAGCAGAGCATTAAAGATGGCTTCGCGGTCGTAGTTCAGCTCGGTCGGCAGACCGATGTGCTTCAACAGGTCGATGAGCGGCGCGGTCAGATCCTCGTTGCCCAGCAGAGCAGAGAGCCGCATCGCGGCCACCATGCCGATCGCCACCGCCTGACCGTGAGTGAGGTCGGTGTAGTTGCCCAGTTTTTCTGCTGCATGGCCGATGGTGTGGCCGAAGTTGAGAATCATGCGAAGTCCGGTGTCGTGCTCGTCGATGGCAACTACATCGCGCTTGATCTTAACGCACTCGTAAATGATATTCTCAATGTTGGACTTGTAGTCCGGCTGAGAAACCATCGTCAGGATTTCCCGGTTGGAAATATAGCCGTACTTAACGACCTCGGCCATGCCGTCCGCAAAGGTGCTGTCCGGCAGGGAAGCGAGCACGTTCGGGTCGATGAGCACGAGCCGCGGCTGATAGAACGCGCCAACGAGGTTTTTGCCCTCGGGAAGATCCACGCCGGTCTTGCCGCCGACCGAGGAATCCACCTGCGCGAGCAGCGTGGTCGGGATTTGACACAGCGATACGCCGCGCAGGAAGGTCGCTGCGGCAAAGCCGGTGATGTCGCCGACAACACCGCCGCCGAGCGCGATAATCAAATCCTTGCGGGTCATGCCGGCGGTCAGCAGATCATGGTAAATGCCTTCGACCGTGGAAAGCTGCTTGTGCTCCTCACCGGCGGGAATGACCGTGTGTGTCACCGGCAGGGAGAACTGCTTTTCCAGCTTTTCGAGATACAGCGGCGCCACCGTTGAATCCGACACGATATGCACGCGGCTGGGCGAAAAGGTTTCGAGGATTACCGCGCCTGCACGGTCCAGCAATCCGGTTTCGATATGAATTTCGGACACGCCGTTCGCGCCCGTCAGACTCAGCGTTTCTGCCATTTTTACAACACCCTTTTGGTTGAATTAGTAATTAGGAATTCGTAATTAGTCGGTGCGAAACCGGATTACTGATTCCCGTATATTTGCGAAAGAGGTCGGTGGAACACCGACCTCCGGCTATGTTACATTATAATATGTATCAGATTTCTCTGTCAACTGCCGCTGCAACAGCGCGCAGTGCGTTCATGGTGTGGTGGAACGAATCGTAGGTCAGCGACTGTGCACCGTCAGACAGAGCGTGTGCAGGATCGTTGTGAACCTCGATCATCAGGCCGTCCGCACCGGCTGCAACAGCAGCCTTTGCCAGCGGCTCGACCATCCAGTAAATGCCGCCTGCATGGGACGGGTCAACGATGACCGGCAGATGGCTCATGCGCTTGAGCACCGGAACGGCGGAAATATCCAGCGTGTTGCGGGTGTACTTCTCGTAGGTGCGGATGCCGCGCTCGCAGAGGATAACGTTCTCGTTGCCGCCCGCCATGATGTACTCGGCGCTCATCAGGAACTCTTCCATGGTGTTTGCGAAGCCGCGCTTGAGCAGGATTGGTTTGCGGGTCTGGCCGAGTTCTTTCAGCAGCTCGAAGTTCTGCATATTGCGTGCGCCGACCTGGAAGCAGTCGCACTTGTCCATGAAGATGTCGATGTGCGCCGGATTGGTGATCTCGGTAACGACCGGCAGACCGGTTGCCTCGTGCGCCTTGTGCAGCAGCTCGAGGCCCTCGGCCTTCAGACCCTGGAAAGAGTACGGGGAAGAGCGCGGCTTCCACGCGCCGCCGCGGAGAACGGTCGCGCCGTCTGCCTGCACATGCTTAGCCACGTCGATGATCTGCTCCTCGCTTTCAACCGAACACGGACCTGCCATAACGACCAGCTTCTTGCCGCCGACAACAACGCCCGGTGCAATCTCAACGACAGAGTTGTCCGGATGGAACTTGCGGTTTGCCAGCTTGAACGGCTCCTGCACCTTGATAATGTTCTCAACCTGCGGGTCAAGCATGAGTGCGTCCTTGTCAACAGCGCCGGTGTCGCCGACCAGACCGATAACGATGGTGCCCTCGCCGTAGATCGGGTTTGCCTTTACGTTCCAGCGCTCGATATGCTGGGACAGCTCCTCAACGTGCTCATGGGTCGTGCCCTGCTTCATAATGATGATCATGTTGTGTATCTCCTTTATATAGGTGGTGTTTGCTGTTTGTCACGGCGGAATGGGTATAAAAAAAGCCCTTCATCCACAAAGAGGGACGAAAGACAAACGGTTCCGCGGTACCACCCACATTCGGCATCATAATGCCGCACTTTTTCGGATACAAATATATCCTATCCCTGTAACGGAGGAAATCCGTCAGCGCCTAATTCGATCGGGTTCAGCGCCGCAGCTCAGGAGGGAACTTCATCGTACCGGCGTCTGCGTCCGTTTCCAGTCATGCCGGACACTCCCTGAAAGCCGCACTTGGAACGATTACTTTCCTCTGTCATCGCTTTGTGCAATATTTGTGTTTATTATATCGCTGGACGGGCGAGTTGTCAATGACTGATTTGACATGGTTCAATGAAAAAATGCATAAATTTTCATATATTCTGACAAGCCCCTGGCCTTCCGCACGTCAAGCGGATGCGTAATGAACCACCGCGGGGCGGGATGAGGTCATCCTGCCCTGCAATACAGATTGGCAATGAAGGATAATGGTCAATCACAACATTCATTTTCCATCCTCAATTCTCAATTTGCCATTCTACTTTGGTAATCTGCGGCATAGTCTATAGTGGTGATGAAAATGGACAAACGAAAAGCGGCCTTCCGGCAGGCGATTTCGTGCCTGCCGCCGATACGGCGGGCACAGCTGGAGCGGCTGGACAGGCCGGAGGACATCGAGGAATTACGCTTTCGTGCGGGACAGCCGCCTGCGGCGAGAACCGCCGTCGGAGAGCGGCCGCTCCCGCTTGAGGCGGTCGCATCGGCGGAGCTGCGCGAGATGCTCAGCCGCGCCGCGCAGTATTCCGTGCATAGTTATACAGACAGTCTGCGGCACGGCTTTCTGACGTTATCCGGCGGGCATCGGCTGGGCATCTGCGGCACAGCCGCCGAAGAGGACGGCCGCGTTATCGGGGTGCGCGGCCTGAGTTCAATCAACCTGCGCATTGCACATCAAGCCGAGGATTTACAGGCGCAGATTGCCCGTTGGATAGGAACGGACGAGCCGCAGTCTGCCTTGCTCCTGTCACCGCCGGGATATGGCAAAACGACCTTGCTGAGAGAGTGGGTGCGCTACTTCTCTGACCGCGGTTTCACTGCCGCGATTGCGGACGAGCGCAGCGAGATTGCCGCTCTCGCGGACGGTGTACCGCAGCTTGCGGTCGGGCGCTGCACGGATGTGATGGAAGGCTGCTCGAAATGGCAGGCGGCGGTCATGCTGCTCAAAACCATGTCGCCTGCCCTGCTCGCTCTTGATGAAATTACTGCGCCTGAGGACGCAAAGGCGGTATCGCTCTGCACGCACTGCGGGACGGCAGTGATTGCGTGTGCACACGCGGCCGGACTGGATGATCTGCGGCAGCGGCCGATCTACCGTGAGCTGCTCGCGCTCGGCGCATTTCATCAGGCGGTTATTATCGAAAAACAGGACGGACAGCGGGTCTACCGCATGGAACGATGGGAGGAGACGAAATGTTAAAGCTGATCGGTTCGGTGATGGTGTTCGGCTCATGTGCGGCGCTCGGACTGTCCGCGCGGCAAAATCTGCGGCGCAGAGTGGCGGCGGCAGACGCCATGCTGCTTGCGCTCGGTCTTATCCGCAGCGAGATTTCCGGAAGACGGACACCTATGCCGGAAATTGTCGGTCTGCTGACGGAAAACGAGCAGCCGATCGTCCGCAAAGTCTTTCGCACGCTGCAGCGCCGCCTGCGGGAGCAGAACGGTCTGTCGCTCGGCTACCTGTGGCGCAGCACCTTGCGGGACTGCCGCGCACAGGTCGGACTGGGCACGCAGGAATGCGACATTCTGTGCGACGCCGCAAACTACTTAGGCCGTTACGACGCGGACGAGCAGCTGACCGGTCTTACGCAGGTGGAGCGGCGGCTGGCGGCCTCGCGGGAGGCGGCGCAGGAGGATTTGGCAAATCGGGGAAATCTGTACCGGACCTGCGGCATTGCGCTCGGTCTGCTGGTGATTCTGGTGCTGATCTAAGCGGAGGAAAACGATGGATGTTGATCTGATTTTCCGCATTGCGGCGGTAGGAATTTTAGTGGCGGTGCTCGGACAGCTGCTCTCCCGCTCGGGCAGGGAGGAGCAGGCGCTGATGACGACACTCGCGGGTTTAATTGTCGTTTTGATGCTGATTGTTCAGGAAATTGACCGTCTGTTCACCATGATGAAAAATGTATTTGGGTTTTGACTATGGAATTAGGCTTGATTTGCGGCATTGTTCTTGCGGCGCTCACGCTGTCGCTGGTGCTGAAAAAGGACGCGCCCGCTATCGCGTTTCTGCTGGTGCTGACGGCAGGGGTGATTTTACTTTTGCGGGTGTTCAGCGCGGCCGGAAGTGCGGCGCAGCGGTTTTCCGGTCTGCTCTCGCAGTGCGGCTTGGATTCGGCGCTGTATCTGCCGGTGTGCAAGGCAGTCGGCGTGGCAGTCGTGGTGCGGATTACAGCTGCGCTTTGCCGGGACGCCGGTCAGTCCGTGCTTGCCGCCAAGATGGAGATTGCAGGCGCTGTCCTGACGCTTTCCGTGTGCCTGCCGCTTTTCGAGCAGGTGCTCGACCTTATTACGGAGTGGGCGGTATGAGCAAATGCAAACTGGCGCTGAATGCCATTCTCGTGCTCCTGCTGTTCCTGCCGTTCGCGCATGCGGCTGTGAGTGAAGAACAGGTGCAGTCAGTCGGCGGCAGCAGCCTGACTGACGCTATGCCAAACAGTGCGCGGCAATACCTTGACGGCGTATCGCCGGAAAACGCGGACACGCTGTCGGATTCGGTCTCCCGCGTGCTGGAAAACATGACCTCGGACAGCCAAAGTGCGATTCGGACTGCACTTGGCGGACTGTTGCGCGTAGCCGTGATTGTGCTGCTGGCCTCGGTGGCGCGCGGCTTTTCTGCGGCGGCGGGCGGCGAGGCCAACGACTGGATCGACATGGCGGCGGCACTTGGCTGTGCGGCAGTGCTCCTGCGGGATTTCACGGGTGTGCTGTCACTCTGCCGCGACACGCTCGACCAGATCGGCGTGTTTTCGGGCACACTTCAGCCGGTGCTCGCCACCGTACTTGCGACCGGCGGCAACACGGCGACCGCAACGGTTTTACAGGCGGCGACCATGGTGGTGTTTGATCTTGTGATACGGCTGGTGAACGCCCTGCTTGTTCCGGCGGCGTGCGCGTATCTTGCTATCACGGCGGTGGATGCTGCGGCAGGAAACGGCATGCTGCGCGGCATCGCGGACGGCATAAAATCCCTGACCTCGGGTGTACTTAAACTCATTTTAACACTGTTCACCGCATATCTTGCGATAGCGGGCGGTGTTTCCGGCAACGTGGACCGCATGACGCTAAAGACCGCGAAACTTGCGGTGTCCGGTGCGGTTCCGGTGGTCGGCGGTGTGATTTCGGACGCGACCGAAACCATGTTGTCCGGTGCAGCTCTGCTGCGCGGCTCGATCGGCATTTTCGGGATGCTGTGTATAGCGGCTATCTGCTTTGTGCCGTTCGTTCGGGCGGGAGCAAGCTATTTGTGCTACAAGGCGGGTGCAGCCGTGCTCTCGCCGCTGTGCTCGGACGGCATGAAGCGGTTCCTCGAAAACGTAGGCACCGGCTTCGGTCTGCTGCTCGGCATGCTGAGCACCTGCTGTATGATTTTATTCCTCGAACTCGTGTATATGGTGGCGATGGTGAAACCAATATGACTGAATTACTGCAAACGATATTACTGCGCGTGACGATCGCGGGAGCCGTGTCCGCGGTGGCGCTCAAGCTGGCAGGCGGCGGAGCCTTAAAAGAGGTTGTGCGGACAGCTGCCGGTCTGCTCATGCTGCTGGCGCTCCTACAGCCGCTGGCGGGACTGCACTTGCTGTCGTGGAACTGGCAGAGCAGCGTCTCGCAGAGCGACTTAGACGAAATGCAGGCGCGCAACATGCAGACCACGATGAGCACGGTCGCGGCGAGCATTGCGAAGGCGGTGCAGCAGCGTGCAGAGGAAGCCGGTATTCCGTGCACGGTGAATGTGGAGATGGCAAATGACGCGGACGGACTGCTGCAGGTCGATAAAGTAACCGTGTACTACGACAGTACAGCGGCGAATCGCCTGTCCGAGCTGCAAAGTCTGCTGACCAAGGAATGCGGCGTACCCGCAGAACGACAGGAGCTGATTGCAAGATGAAACTGCCGGATAACGAAAACTTAACTGCCGTCAAGGAGAAAATCCTGCCGGTTTTGAAGAAATACCGGGCCGTGCTGGCGGTATTGCTCGCGGGCGTGCTGCTGCTCACCTCGGGGCACAGCGGAAACACGGAGCAGGTGCAGACCACAAGTGCGGATACAACGGTTTCGCAGTCGTTCGACCTGAACGACTTCCAGCAGGAGCTGCAGGCGCGGCTTGCCGCAATTTCCGGCGCCGGACGTGTGGAGCTCATGCTGTCGCTCGACCAGACCGAGGAATCGGTCTACGCGGTCAACACCCGCCAGACAAGCGGGAGTGACAGCCGCAGCCGGGAAAGCGATGTGAGCGTGGTCTCGAACGGCAGCTGCGGCGAAACGCCCGTGACGGTCAAGCGCGTTCTGCCGGTATTCCGCGGTGCGGTCGTGCTGTGCGATGGCGCGGATGACGCATCCGTTCGGCTGTCCGTCACACAGGCGGTGAGCACGGTGTGCGGCATCGGCGCAGACAAAGTTACGGTTCTGAAAATGCAATCCGATACATAAGGTATAGCAATTCGTTAGGAGGGCAGGCAGATGAAGAAGATCAAAAAACGCGGAGCGGTCTACGGTGTGATCGCGCTGCTGCTGTGCGCAGCGGCTTATCTGAACTGGAGCTACGTTGACACGCCGGAGGACCTTCTTGCGGCGCAGCAGACCGACACGCAGGCGGATACGCAGACCGATGCCTCGGCGGACAGCACCACCGGTGAGGGCGATTATTTTGCATCCTCACGGCTGACGCGCACGCAGGCGAGAGACGAAGCGGTGAGCACGCTCAAGGAGCTCAGTGAGAGCGATACCGCAGACCAGAGTGCAAAAGACGATGCGGCGGCACAGATTTCCGCACTGGCAGACGACACGGTGGCCGAAGCCAATATCGAGAGCCTGATTCGCGCCAAAGGCTATGAGGACGCAGTTGTGATGCTCGGTGACAGCAGCGCGAATATCGTGGTAGCGCCGCCGGACGGCGGTCTGCAGGCCGAGGACGTGGCTGTTATCCGCGATATCGTTATCTCGGAGACCGGCATGACGGCAGGGCAGATCAAAATTGTGGAAGCGTCTTAATAGACAGCGTGTATTTTTACTTTGCTTTTTACACAAACTGTGCTATAATGCTCTTAGACAATGCCGGATGATGGGATTGTCTCAAAAAAGGAGAGTGAGCACTATGGCAGATCACAAGGAGTACTGGTCCACCGAAAGCGATCAAGGCTCTATCCGTATCTCTGAGGATGTTGTTGCGTCTATCGCAGCACTGTCGGCCTCGGAAACCAAGGGTGTCAGCGGTTTGTATTCCAGCCTGACGAGCGACATTGTCGGCTTTATCAGTAAAAAGAATTTGTCCAAGGGCGTCCGTATCGAACTCGGCGACGATGATACCGTTAAGGTAGAGATCGGCTTCCTCGCACTGTTCGGCTACAACATTTGTGATGTGGCAAAGGAAGTGCAGGAGAACGTCAAGTCCTCGATCGAGTCCATGACCGGTCTGCGCGTTGTCGAGATCAACGTGCATGTCGGCGGCGTGACCTTCAAGCCGTCCGCTTCGGTTGAGGAAAAGGCCGAGCCGGCACCGTCCGAGACCGAAACTCCGGCGGAGACGGTAGACGCTGAGTAACATGAGCAAAACAGGCATGGCTGCGGCTGTGCCTGTTTTTCTGTTGCCCGGTTTTATGAAATATGGAATACCGCCTTGCGTTTTGCCCGAAAATAGGATAAAATAGTTATACTGAATAGTAGGCGAAATTTGCGTAAATATAGGAGGTCCTGCTGCATGAGTGTGATGAGCAGAACAAAAGCAAGAGAAATTGCGCTGCACCTGATCTTTGAGATGGGGTTCCAGCAGTTTGAAGAAGAAAACCTGAACGAGCGACTGGATGAGGAAATCATGAAGTCCATCAGCGGAGATATCGCACTGTATGCGGGCAAGCTGAGTGAGGAACAGACCGCGTATATCCGCGCGGTGGTAAAGGGCGTGGCAAACGACCTGCCGGTGCTCGATACCATTATCGAGGCCAATTCCAAGGGCTGGTCGCTCAACCGTCTGTCCCACATGACGATCGCGGTACTGCGTCTGGCGCTCTTTGAGATGCGCGATGTAGACGACGTTCCGGTCGGCGTAGCCATCAACGAGGCCGTTGAGCTGGCGAAGAAGTACGACACCGAGGATGCCGCTTCCTTCATCAACGGCGTGCTCGGCTCTGCCGCCCGTGCAGAGTTCCCGCAGGGAAAGCAGGAGAGCACCAATGCCTGAGCGCTTTCTGGGAATTGATACGTCCAACTACCGCACGTCGGCAGCGATTTACAACGCCGAGACCGGCGAGTGGGTCAACCGCGGCGGACTGCTGACCGTGCCGGAAGGCGCGATCGGTCTGCGCCAGTCGGATGCACTGTTCCAGCATACCGTGCGTCTGCATGAAAAAATCGAGGCTCTGCCGCAGGGAGAGGTGCGCGCCATCGGCGTCAGCACCCGTCCCCGCGCGGTGGAAGGCTCGTATATGCCGTGTTTTCTGGCAGGAGAGAGCGTCGCGCGGAGCGCGGCGCATTTGCTTTCCGTGCCGCTTTTTACCGTTTCCCATCAGCAGGGACATATCGCGGCGGCAGCGCTGTCGGCGGGAAAACTCGACCTGCTTGACGGCGAATTCCTGGCGTGGCACCTGTCCGGCGGCACGAGTGAGCTGCTGCATGTGAAGTGCGGCGCGGACGGCCTGCCGGACTGCACCTGCATCGGCGGCACGACCGACCTTGCAGCCGGTCAGCTGCTCGATCGCGCGGGAAATCTGCTTGGTCTGCCGTTCCCGTCCGGCGGCGCACTGGACGCGCTGGCGCTCACCGCCGAGCCGGAAAAGGGTTTCAAACCCAAGGTAAACGAGTGTAAATTCTCGCTCTCCGGTATGCAGAATCAGGTAGAGAATAAATTCAAGACCGCCGAACCGAAGCAGATGGCGCGGTTCGCGCTCGAAACTGTGGCGAATGCCGTTATCAAAGCCACCGAGCAGGCGCGCGAGCAGTATCATTGCCCGATTTTGTGCGCAGGCGGCGTCATGGCCAGCCAAATCATCCGTGCCCGCATGAATAAGCGGTTCGGCGGGGAGGTCTCCTTTGCGGAGCCAACGCTCTCTGGAGATAACGCAGTGGGCGTGGCAGTGCTGGCGGCAAAACTCTGTAACAGATAGGAGGTAGGAGTTAGGTGGTAGGGATGGAAAATGAACCAAACTCCTCAGTCCTGCCTCCTCACTCCTAACTTGTTGGAATGGCAACGATTTACACAGTATCTCAATTAAACAATGAAATAAAGGACTTGCTCGATGCGGTTCCCGGCTACCGCGGGTTAATGGTGCAGGGCGAAATCTCGAACTACAAGGCGCATTCGTCCGGGCATCACTACATGACGCTCAAGGACGAAAATGCGGCCATCAATGCGGTCATGTTCCGCTCGGACGCGATGCGGCTGAAATTCCGTCTGCAGAACGGCATGAAGGTCATCGTCAAGGCGCGCGTCAGCTCGTTCCCGCGCACAGGCGCGGTGCAGCTTTACGTCTCCGAGATCATTCCGGACGGTGCAGGTGCGCTCAACCTTGCGTTTGAGCAGCTCAAGGCTAAATTGCAGGCGGAAGGCCTGTTCTCCGAGCGGTATAAGAAGCCGATTCCGACCTGTCCGGACAGTATCGCGCTCGTGACCTCGCCGACCGGCGCGGCAGTGCGCGATATGATACGCATTCTCGGCCGCCGCTGGCCGCTGGCAAAGGTTGTGCTCTATCCGGCGCAGGTGCAGGGACAGGGCGCGGCGGAGAGCATTGCACGCGCGATCGCTCTGGCGAATGCCATCGGCGAAGCAGATGTCATTCTGTGCGGTCGAGGCGGCGGCTCGATGGAGGATTTGTGGGCGTTCAATGAGGAAGTGACTGCCCGGGCGATTTTTGCCTCCGAGATTCCGGTGATTTCCGCGGTCGGCCACGAGCCGGATTTCACGATTGCGGACTTTGTTGCCGATCTTCGTGCGCCTACGCCGTCCGGTGCGGCGGAGCTTGCCGTGCCTGACAGAGCCGAGTACGCGCTGAACTTACGCACACTGGATGCACGTCTGCACACGGCGGCGCACCGCAGAACAGAGCAGCAGAGAAAGCTGCTGGACGGTCTGCAGGAGCGGCTGTCGAACCGCACACCGATGAAATACATCGAGGAAAAACGCCTGCTGCTGACACAGACCGAGGAACGCCTGCTTTCGGCGGTTCCGGCGCGGCTGGAGACCGAGCACAACCGACTGAACGGACTGCGGCAGCGCCTGCTCACGGCAGGACAAAGCGGTCTGCACCGCTGTAAACTACGGTTCGCACAGACTGTGGCGACACTCGACGCAATGAGCCCGCTGCGCGTTCTGGGCCGCGGCTACGCGGTAGCGACCAAGGGCGCCAAGCATACGGTCGTAACCGATGCAGCGGCACTCAAGCAGGGAGACACCCTGCATATTCAATTTGCAAAAGGTGCGGCAGACTGCCGCGTGACCGATATCGAGGAGGACAAGTAACATGGCGGAAAGAACATTTGAAAGCCAGATGGCACGTCTGGAAGAGATCGTGCGGCTGCTCGAGCGCGGTGAAGCACCGCTGAACGAAAGCATGAAGCTGTTCGAGGAGGGCACCAGACTGTCCGCGTCCCTCGGCAAGCTGCTGGACAAGGCCGAGCAGAAGGTCACCGTCATGCAGGAGAACATGCAGGGTGAACTCACAGAGCAGCCGTTTGCGGCAGAGGAGGAAGCAAAATGACGTTTTCCGAGCAGTTAAAGGCAGATATTGCGCTCATTGAACCTGCACTGGAGAAATACCTCTCGCGGGAGACCGGCGAGGGTTACGACCGCATTTTCGAGGCTGCAAAGTACTCCGCGATGGCAGGCGGCAAGCGCCTGCGCCCGGTGATCGTGCTGGAATTCTGCCGCCTGTGCGGCGGCGATATCGAGAAGGCGCTGCCGTTCGCGTGTGCGCTTGAGATGATCCATACCTACTCACTCATCCATGATGACCTTCCGTGCATGGACAACGACGACTTGCGCCGCGGCAGACCGACCTGCCACAAGGCTTTCGATGAAGCGACGGCGGTCCTCGCGGGTGACGGACTGCTGACGGCGGCTTTTGAGACGGCTTCGGCGGCAAAGGATGTTCCGGCGGAGACCATCGTGCGCTGCATTCGTATTCTGGGCGAAAACGCGGGCATGAATGGCATGATCGGCGGTCAGGTGCTCGATATGGGCGCCGAGCACCGCAAAATCTCGCTCGACGAGCTGCGTCTGCTGCAGAAGCTGAAGACCGGGTGCCTGCTCCGTGCGGCGTGTGAACTCGGCTGTGCGGCTGCCGGTGCGACTGACGAGGACACCCTCACTCGGGCACGCGCTTACGGCGAAAAGCTGGGTCTGGCGTTCCAGATTGAGGACGATATCCTTGATATCGAGGGAGATGCCGCAACACTCGGAAAATCCATCGGCAAGGACGCGGCCAGTGAGAAATCCACATTTCCGTCTTTGCTCGGTCTGGAGGAATGCCGAGAGCTTGCGGCAAAGCTGACCGAGGAAGCAGTGAACGCGGTAAAACCGCTGAACGGTCATGCATTCCTTGTCGAACTGGCACGCAGTCTGACCGGCCGCACCAGGTAAGACGCATATTCACATAAAATTTACACACATTTCTTGAATATTTATGCGTTCTGTGTTAATATAACAGATAAGTGACGTAGTATCCTAGTCAGTTCATGCGATTCCCAAGACGGGCCTAAAAATCCGTAGACGGGCATATCGATGAAGTCTCTGGTGTTTGCTTCTTACGCCCAGTTTGGGGTGGATGCTGGAGGTTAAGGCTTGAGGGCGCGCTTCAATGGCATGAAGTACCGACCCTCTTGCCGTGGAGACCCGTGACTGTCGGATGCCTATAGCATTTCATAAGAGATTGATGGACGTCCAACGGCACGGGATGAAACCTGCAATGCGGTGCAGCGGAAGTTACAAAGGATTGATCACCGACGTAAGGACCAAAGTGCTGTGTGCAGTGTAGCCTGCCTTGAGTGGCCATGGTGAATAAGGTATCCGCCTGCGGTTTCCCGGCCAGGAATGCCGCGGGAATTGACTTTTGAAACCATGTCTGCAAAAGAGGCTAAGAATCGTTTTGACTGTAGTGGAAATCACCTAGGCTATTCTAACGAGGCAGACCGTGGATTGCAGTGCGGACTCAGTGGCAATTCGGTCCCGAACATGGTAACATCTCGGCACGGACTTTAATGGGAAACCCCCTTGACGGCGACGCGAGGCAGTCCGCGGGGAAAACCAACCGAACCTCAAGCCGCAAGATTTACTCGGTCTGCCGTCACTTACCCTATAAAAGAAAAGCCGTCTTTGCGGCTTATGATAGACGCTCCGGCGGCGGAATTTGCGGTTTGCCGCAATTTTCTGCTATTATGGAATAAATCCGGGGCAAAAATCGGTGAAGGAGTTATCTTCAGTGGATACGACCGACAAACAAAAGAAAAAACCGCCGCAAAAGCCCAAGGCTGTTAATACCGCATGGGTCGGCTTGATCACCGTCATCAGCTTTGCGCTGAGCGTTGTCATGTCCTATATCTCGAACGAAGCATTGGCCAGTGCGGGCACGATTCTGTCCTTTGCTGTGCTGCTGCTCTTCATTGCGCTCGGCATTGTGTTTGACATGATCGGCGTAGCATCCACCTCGGCGACCGAGAAGGAATTTCACTCGATGGCGGCCCACCGTGTGCGCGGCGCGCGCGAGGCGGTCTGGATGGTGCGAAACGCAGAGAAGGTTTCCAGCATCTGCAACGATGTGGTGGGCGATATCTGCGGCATTATCTCCGGTGCGACCGGAGCACTCATTGTTGCACATATCACCTCGGGGGTGAGTGCGGGACTCAAGGTTGTGGTATCGCTGCTGATTACCGGTCTGATTTCGGCACTGACCATCGGCGGCAAGGCAGCCGGCAAGGGCATCGCGGTAATGTGCAGCAGCAAGGTGCTGGCGCTCTGCGGACGCGTGCTGTCCGTTCTGCCGCTCAAGCTGGATAACCGAAAGTAACGATATAAATACAGATAAACTGCCTTTCCAAAGGTGGGGATATTGATGAAGCAGAAACGATACGGAATTTTAGACAATATAAGCAGTCCTGCCGATTTGCGCGGACTGTCGTACGACACACTCGGCGTGCTGTGCGCTGCGCTGCGCGAGTTCATTGTGGACTCGGTGTCGCAGACCGGCGGTCATTTGGCGTCCAATCTGGGCATTGTAGAGCTGGCTGTCGCACTCGAGCGCGAGTTCGACTCCTCACGCGACCGCATCATCTACGATGTAGGTCATCAGTGTTATGTCCACAAGATCCTGACCGGTCGGCGCGACCGCTTTGACACGCTGCGGCAGTACGGCGGTCTGTGCGGCTTTATGAAGCCGGAGGAGAGCATCACCGACCCGTGCATCACGGGACATGCCTCGGATTCGGTTTCGGTGGCGCTCGGCATGGCGCATGCACGCACGATTAAAAACCAGAAATACCACGTTGTCGCGGTCATCGGCGACGGTGCGCTGACCGGCGGCATGGCATATGAGGCGCTGAGCAGCGCCGGCACCTCGCGGGAGCCGTTGCTCGTGGTGCTCAACGACAACAATATGTCGATCGCCAAGAATGTCGGCGGACTCAGCCGCCATTTGTCGCGCCTGCGCGTCAGCCCGCAGTATCTGCGTGCAAAAACCCGCATCAAGGAGCGGCTCAGCCGTATTCCGGGCGGCGGAACGATCACGCGCGCGGTTTCGCGCTTCAAGGCTAAGATCAAGCGGGCTGTCCTGCCGACCTCGCTGTTCGAGCAGATGGGCTTTACCTATCTCGGTCCGGTGGACGGTCATGACATCAAGAGCGTGTGTGAGTTCATCGCACTGGCGAAAAAAATGAAAAAACCGGTTCTGCTGCACGTTATGACACAGAAGGGCAGAGGATATGCCCCGAGTGAGCAGCATCCGGAGAAATACCACGGCGTTTCCAAGTTCGACCGCGTAACAGGCGCACCGCTTGCCGCGAAGAAGGAGGACTTCTCTGCGTTCTTCGGCAAAGAGCTTTGCGCACTGGCTGAGAAGGACAACCGCATTTGCGCGATCACAGCGGCTATGCCGTCCGGCACGGGACTGACCCGCTTTGCGGAGAAATTCCCGGAACGCTTTTTCGATGTCGGCATCGCCGAGGAGCACGCCATCGGTATGGCGGCCGGTATGGCGGCACAGGGACTGGTGCCGGTAGCGGCCATTTACTCGACCTTCCTGCAGCGCGCTTATGACCAGATCGTTCACGATATTGCAATCGAAGGTCTGCACGTTGTCCTGTGCGTGGACCGCGCGGGCATTGTCGGCGCGGACGGCGCAACGCATAATGGTGTGCTGGATATCGCGTTCCTGCGGTCTGTCCCGGGCGTGAAGATTTTCTGTCCGTCCGACTTTGCAGAACTCCGAGCTATGCTGTCCCGTGCGATTTACAGGGAGACCGGACCGGTCGCTATCCGTTACCCGCGCGGCAGCGAAGGCGCGTACCGCAGGGAGCTGTCAGCACAGCCGCTCGTGTGCGTACACGAGCAATCCGGCAGCGAGGTGACGATCGTCACACACGGCATTATGGTCAATCAGGCAATCGATGCCGCGGAAATCCTCATGCACGAGGGCATCCGCGCACAGGTTTACAAGGTAAATGAAGTCGGCAGCGGACTGGAACAGGCGTATGCCGAGGAGAAGGAAAAACTCGGCGGCTGGTGTGTCGTTGCGGAGGACGTTGTGCCGAACGGCAGCGTCGGCGAGTGGCTTGCCGCGCACCGCAGCGAGCGTACCGATCTTCTGAACACCGGCAACCGCTTTCTGCCGCACGGCGGCGTAAACGAGCTGTACCGTCACTGCGGCATTGATGCCGAGGGCATTGCGGCATATATCATGAAAAATCGGAATGGGAAGGAGAACAGCGTTGGCTAAGAAGAGACTGGACGTATTGCTGTTTGAAAAGGGTCTTTGTCCCTCGCGGGAGCGTGCAAAGACTGCGATTATGGAGGGAATCGTTTACATTGCAGGCCAGAAGGCGGGCAAAGCAGGCGATATGGTTGACGAAAACGCCGAACTGGAGGTTCGCGGCAACGAGAACGCATTTGTGTCCCGCGGCGGCAAGAAGATCGAGAAGGCGCTCAACTACTTTAACATCGACCCGACCGATCTGGTCGTGATGGACGTTGGTGCATCGACCGGCGGCTTTACCGACTGCCTGCTGCGCCGCGGTGCGCGCAAGGTGTATTCCATCGACGTCGGCTATGGCCAGCTGGCGTGGAGTCTGCGTCAGGATCCGCGTGTCAAGTGCATGGAGCGCACCAATATCCGCTATGTAACGCCAGATATGCTGGAGGAAACGCCGTCGTTCTGCGTCATCGACGTGTCGTTTATTTCCCTCAAGCTGGTGCTGCCGGTCGTTTCCAGCCTGCTGACCGAGGACGGCCATGTTGCCAACCTTATCAAGCCGCAGTTTGAGGCCGGCAAGGGCAAGGTCGGCAAAAAGGGTGTTGTCCGTGAGCCGGAGATTCACCTTGAGGTGCTGCAGAATTATGTGGAAAACGCGCATGCGGCAGGCTTTAAGGTGCTTGATGTGACGTTTTCTCCCATCAAGGGCCCAGAGGGCAACATCGAATTTCTCGGCTATCTGGCAAAACAGGGCGAGGAGCACATTCCGGATCTGGCAGACGTTGTCCGTCAGGCACATGAGGAGCTGGACGCAAAGGCATGATGAAGAACATTTTCATCTATCCCAATCTGCGCAAGGACAGCGCACGCGATATCCTGCAGCCGGTGTGCGATCAGCTGCGGCGTGACGGTGTGCGGCTTATGCTGCCCAAGCAGATGCGGGTCGTGCCGCCCATCATTGAGGATGCGGATTACATGCAAACCGAGGACGCCGTGCAGTTTGCGGATATGGCGGTCGTGCTTGGCGGAGACGGAACCATGCTCCGTCTGGCGAGAGAGGCGGCGCAGAATCAGCTGCCGCTGCTCGGCATCAATGTCGGTCACGTCGGCTTTATGACCGAACTGGAACCGGCTGAGCTGCCCAAAATGGAAAAGCTGTTCACCGGTGAATTTTCACTGGACAGCCGCATGATGCTGCATGTTGCTGTGCAGCGCGGCGGGCGTATCGTGTATGAGAACGACGCGCTCAATGATATTGTTATCGCAAAGGGCACCGCGTTCCGCGTGGTGCGCGTCGGCATTTCGGCGGACAACGAGGAGGTCACCCGCTTTAACGGTGACGGCGTGATCGCGGCAACGCCGACCGGCTCAACGGCTTACGGTCTGTCGGCAGGCGGCCCGGTCATTGAGCCGAGCGCGGAAAACATCGCTGTTATTCCCATCTGTGCGCACGCACTGGCGGCGAAGTCGTTCGTGTTTGCGCCCGAGCGCAGCGTGTCCATCACCGCAGCCTGTGAGGGCGGCAGTGAGGTGTTCATCTCGGCGGACGGCGGACAGGGCTTTGCCGTGCGGCCGGATGATCGGGTCATTATCACCCGTTCCGACCTGCAGACGCGGCTGATTCGTCTGAAAGGCAATAGTTTTTATCGAATTTTACAGCAGAAGCTGTGAGCGGCGCTGCTATAAGAGAGGAAAACGCGAACGATGAAGTTTCAACGACAGGCAAAAATCCTCGATCTCATCGACCGGTTTGAGATTGAAACGCAGGAGGATTTGACCGCACATCTGCGGGCACTCGGCTACAACACCACACAGGCGACCATTTCGCGCGATATCAAGGAGCTGCGGCTTATCAAGACGCTCTCCTCGGAGACCGGTAAGTACAAGTATACCTCCTCGAACGCCGGTGCGGCGGATAGCTTCACCACGCGTCTGCGCAACATTTTCCGTGAATGCGTCACGGATATTGATGCGGCGCAGAACATGGTCGTCATTAAAACACTGCCCGGTCTGGGACAGGCGGCGGCAATGGCGATTGATGCCATGCGCGCACCCGATGTGGTCGGCACGCTTGGCGGCGACGATACCGTATTCGCCGTTATGCGCGATAACGACAGCGCGCAAAAGTTCTGCAAACAGGCAAGAGACATTCTAAAGTAAGCGAGGGATAAGGCGGCAATGCTGCAATTACTCCACATTGAAAATATAGCGGTCATCGAACGTGCAGACATCGAACTCGATAAGGGTTTGACCGTGCTTTCCGGCGAGACCGGCGCGGGCAAGAGTATCGTTATTGATTCGATCGGTGCGCTGCTCGGCAAGCGCGTCAGCCGCGATTTAGTGCGCTCGGGTGCGCAGAAAGGCTTTGTCAGCGCGGTATTCACCGATCTGCCGCGTGCTCTGCGCGAACTGCTTGACGAGCTTGCACTTTCCGGTGACGAGCCGGACACGCTGTACGTCCAGCGGCAGATTTCCGCAGACGGCAAGAGCACCTGCCGCGTGAATATGAAGCCGGCCAGTGCAGCTGTCCTGCGGCAGCTGGCGCCGTACCTGATCGACATTCACGGTCAGAATGACGGTCAGAAGCTGCTCGATGAAGCACATCACATCGAATATCTGGACGGCTACGCAGGCTGTGCCGAAATACTCGAGCGATACCGCCCGAAATATCAGGCGCTGGTGACACTCCGGCGGGAGATTACCGCGCTGGAGACCGGCGAGCAGGAACGCCTGCAGCGCATCGACATGCTGACCTTCCACAAGGAGGAAATCGAGCAGGCGGCACTTAAACCCGATGAAGATGAGGTGCTTGCACAGCGCAAGGCGTATTTCGATCACGCGGGCAAGATTGCGGGCGCACTCGAGCAGGCGCGTATGGCGCTCTCGGGTGACGATGAAATTGCGGGTGCGTGTGAATTGCTCGATCAGGCGGCAAACGCCATCGAGAGTCTGCGCGAAGTGTCGGACGCCTTCGACGGCATGGCCGAGCAGGCAGAGGAAGTGCGTCTGCTGGCGGCAGACCTGCGCGACAGCGTGGCAAGTCAGGGGGACAATCTGGACTTTTCTCCGGCAGAGCGCGAGATGGTCGAGCAGCGCTTGGATGAAATCTACCGTCTGAAGCAGAAATACGGCGGCACGATTCCGGAAATCCTCGCGTACCTTGAGAAGATAACCGCCGAGCTGGATACGCTCGAGAACGCGGACGACCGCAGGGAAGAACTGTGGGAGCAGTACCGCGGCATGCTCGCGGAGGCCAAGGGCATCGCGGCGGAACTCACCGAGCAGCGCCGCAAGGCTGCCAAGCAGCTGGAGGGCGAAATCGTGCGCGAGCTGAGCGAACTCGACATGGATAAGGTAAAAATGCGGGTTGCGGTCCGCACCGGCACCAAGCTGTCCGCGCACGGCTGCGACACCGTGACATTTGAGATTTCGGTCAATCCGGGTGAGCCGGAAAAGCCGCTCTCCAAGGTGGCCTCCGGCGGCGAGCTAAGCCGAATTATGCTTGCGCTTAAAAACGTATTGACGGCGGGCGAAGATGTTGGTATGCTGATCTTTGACGAGATCGACACCGGCGTTTCCGGCCATGCGGCTCAGCAGATCGGCCGCAAGCTGTCTGCCATTGCGAAAAAGAAGCAGACACTGTGCGTTACCCATCTGCCGCAGATTGCCGCTATGGGCGACCACCACCTGCGCATTTCCAAATCCGTGCGGGACGGCCGCAGCTACACCGATGTCAGCCCGATGGACAGAGCACACCGCGTAGACGAAATTGCACGTCTGCTCTCCGGCGAGGAAATCTCGGATGCAGCACGCCGCAACGCAGAGGAACTGCTCGACGCGGCCGGACAGGGAGCGTGAACCCGTGGTAATCATAGACGAACGCAGAAAAGAGCGTGCTCCATAACGGTATTCGGACTCTTTTATCATAGAATGCAAACAAATTGAAATACAGGAGACAGAATAATGCAGCTTTACGACGAACTGAAAGCGCGCGGTCTGATCGCGCAGGTAACGAACGAAAAAGAGATCAGCGAGATGATCAACAACGGCAAGGCAACCTTCTACATCGGCTTCGATCCGACCGCGGACAGCCTGCATGTTGGCCACTTTATGGCGCTCTGCCTGATGAAGCGCATGCAGATGGCAGGCAACAAGCCGATCGCGCTGATCGGCGGCGGCACCGCTATGATCGGCGACCCGTCCGGCCGTACCGATATGCGCTCGATGATGACTGTCGAGACCATCCAGCACAACTGCGACTGCTTCAAGAAGCAGATGGAGCGCTTCATCGAATTCGGTGAGGGCAAGGCGCAGATGGTAAATAACGCCGACTGGCTGATGAACCTCAACTACATCGAGTTTATCCGCGACATCGGCTCGTGCTTCTCGGTTAATAATATGCTCCGTGCCGAGTGCTTCAAGCAGCGCATGGAGAAGGGTCTGAGCTTCCTCGAGTTCAACTACATGCCGATGCAGTCCTACGACTTCTACTACCTGTTCAAGAACTACGGCTGCAACATGCAGTTCGGCGGCAACGACCAGTGGAGCAACATGCTCGGCGGTACAGAGCTGATCCGCCGCAAGCTGGGCAAGGACGCGCACGCGATGACCATCACTCTGCTGCTCAACTCCGAGGGCAAGAAGATGGGCAAGACCGCTTCCGGCGCAGTTTGGCTCGATCCGAACAAGACTTCTCCTTACGATTTCTACCAGTACTGGCGCAATGTCGATGATGCAGACGTGCTCAAGTGCATCCGTATGCTGACCTTCCTGCCGCTTGAGGAGATCGAGGCGATGGATAACTGGGAAGGCGCACAGCTGAACAAGGCAAAGGAAATCCTCGCATACGAGCTGACCGCTCTGGTACACGGCAAGGAGGAGGCCGAAAAGGCACAGACCGCTGCCAAGGAGATCTTCGTTTCCGGCGGTGCGGCTGCCAACATGCCGACCACCACGCTGACCGACGCGGACTTTACCGACGGCCAGATCGGCGTGCTGACGCTGCTCGTCAAGTGCGGCCTTGCAGCCTCCAACGGCGAGGCGCGCAAGCTGGTGCAGGGCGGCGGCGTATCGCTGGACGGTGAGAAGGTCGCGGACTTCAAGCAGCAGCTGACCAAGGACTTCTTTAACGAGGAGTGCATGATCAAGAAGGGCAAAAAGACTTTCCATAAGGTTGTTCTGGGATAACGTCTGTCGCGGAACGACATTTTCAAGAAGACGCAAAGAAGCGGCACAGACCGATTGGTCTGCGCCGCTTTTGTTATCTGGTTTTAGGAAAGAAAACGTTCAGCCACCAGCATTACCAGCGGCAGCGTTGCCACGGACAGAATGGTGGACAAGCATACATACGACACCGCCTGCCGGTAGTCCTGATCGAACTTCTGCGCAAAGATGGCTGTGCTGCTGGCAACCGGCGTTGCCGCTGCGATCAGCGTAATCAGCGTGATCTCGCCGCGGGCAAAGGGGAATAGCAGGAAGATGAGCACCGTCACCGCCGGAACGACAAGCAGGCGCACGGCAGAGACAACGTACAGCCTTGCACTCGCGAACAGGTCGCGCAGGCGCACCTTGGACAGATAGAAACCGAGAATAATCATCGCCAGAGCAGTATTGGCATCCGCAATGTAGCCGATCGTGCCGGTGATGACCGAGGGCAGCGTCGGCTGAGCCACAAACAGGATGAGACCGATCACCATGGAGGTGAAAACCGGATTGACGAACACCATTTTCAGATTGATGGTTTCCTTTTTGCCTGATATAATAACAATACCGTACGTCCACTGCAGCAGATTCGCCAGCGTGCTGTACGAGACAACGTAGAACGCCGCCTCCGCGCCAAACACGGCTGTGACGAGCGGAATACCGATGAAGCCGGCGTTGCCGAACGCGACCGCAAAGTTTTCAATCCGGTGCCGGGTGCCGCAGGTGAGGTACGCCACGCCGATGGACGCGACAAACGCGATCACCGCGATAACAGCCGAAATGCCCATGGCACGCAGCTTGTCCACGCTGAACTCGGACATGTAGCTGCGCAGGATAACACACGGAATGACTGCGTACAGCAGCACGTTGGACAGATCACGGCTGCCCTGTTCGGTTATCATGCCGCGGCGGGAGAGGAGCAGACCGAGCATCATCAAAAGAAACATGATGATCGTCTGCTGAAGCAGAATTTGAGTAATCATAAGGGGAATTTTCCTGTACTTTCATAGAATGGAGGGGAATGCAATGGAATTATACCAGCTTCGGCAGTTTGCCGCCGTAGCTAAATACGAAAATATGACGCGTGCCGCCGAGAGCCTGAACGTGGCGCAGCCCGCTGTATCCAAAACCATACGGAATCTGGAAAGCGAGCTGGGAGCCGAGTTATTCGAGCGAACGGGAAAGGGATTGCGCCGCACCGAGCAGGGAGATATCCTGCTGCGGTACGCACGGACGATACTGGAAGCCGAGCGCGACGCACGCGGCGAAATTGAGGAGAGCCTGCACCGGACAGGCGGTCTGTGCATCTGTGCGCTGTCGTGTGCGGAGCGTATCAGCGAGATACTCGCGGGGTTTTCCGCTGAGTACGGCAATCTGGATCTGCGCATCAGCAGCACGCCCGAGGGCAGCGACCTGCTGCTCGATTCCGCGGTATCGCGGGACGAGGTGCCTGCGGGTGCCGTCCTGCTGTACGATGAGGAGATGTGCGTGGCTGTGCCCGAGGGACACCGGTATGCCGATCGGGAAAGCGTATCGCTGACAGAACTTGCCGACGACCCGTTTATAGCGCTGAGCAATTCGCAGTCGTTCCGGCAGATTTCCGAGCATATTTTCCGATCAGCAGGTATGGAGATGCACGCCGCTATCGAGTGCGACAGCGCGGCCTTGCAGATCCGACTGCTGTCGTGCGGCATGGGTGTTGCACTGGTCGCGTCCGGCGAGTGGCGGCAGGTCTGCGAGGACGCAGGCGTGCGGCTGCTGCACATCAAGGACGCACAGTGCCGCCGGTATATCTATGTGCAGACGCTCGGACGGTTCCGCACGCAGAGCATTCGCGCGTTTACTGCGTATTTGGAGCGGTATTTTGCGCAGATGGCGTAAATCCGCGACAGGTCATGCGGCGTGTACCTCGAGAGGAACTTTTTCACCGAGTTCAAACTGATGCAGGCTTTCGAGCGAGCACTGAACCATATCGAACACCGCCTGATCGGTGAAGAACGCAACATGCGGGGTAACGATAGTGTTCTGGAAGGATTTCAGGATGATGTAATCGTGGTTGGTGACGCGGCTGTTGTAATTGTGATCGACGCGGATCACGTCATCCTCACCCTCAAAGCAGTCCACGCCGACCGAGCCTACACGGCCGGACTCAATGCCGTCGATCAGAGCACGGGTGTCGATCAGAGCGCCGCGTGCGCAGTTGATGATGACAACACCCGGCTTCATCTGTTGAATAGCCTCGGTGTTGATCATGTGGTAGGTGCTGTCGTTGAGGAAGGTGTGCAGTGTGATGACATCGGATTGCGCGTACAGCGACTCGAGCGAAACGTACTCCACGCCCATCTGCTTCATTTCCTCGGACGGGTACGGGTCATGCGCGATAATGCGGCAGCCAAAGCCGGACAGATTGTGAATAACGGCTTTGCCGATACGACCGGTGCCGATGACGCCAACGGTCAGGTTCTGCATCTCCATGCCGCGCGCCGCGCCGGATGCGCCGAGCGAGTAGTCTGCGGTGTGCGAGCGGAACATGATGTAGCCGGCCTTGCGGATGCACATCAGCATGAGCATGACCGTGTAGTTGGAAACCGCATACGGCGAATATCCGGCGTGGGATACGCGGATGCCGAGACGCTCTGCAGCTTTCAGGTCTACATTGTCGTAGCCGATGGTGCGCAGGGCCACATAGCGGACACCGTTCTCGGCCAGCTTTTCCAGAATCGGCGCAGGCAGGTCGCAAGTGCAGGAAATGCCGTCGCAGCCGCGGGTCAGCGCAACATTATCGAGGGTCAGCGTGTCCTTCTGCAGCGTAAGGTCCATATCAAGCGACTGACTGAAGTGATCGAAAAACGCGCGTTCGTCCGGACGGGCGTTGAATGCCATAACTTTCATTTTTATTACTCCTTGATCCATTCGTGGGTGAGCTTGCCGAGAATTTCAATGCCCTTGACGATCTGCTCGTCGGTCGGGGTAGAATAGTTGAGGCGGAAGGCGTTCGACACCTGCTTTTCGTCTGCCAGGAACGCTGAGCCGGGCACGCAGAGTACACCGCGCTGAATCGCCTCGCGGACAAACGGCTGCGAATCCATGCCGTCCGGCAGGAAGGCCATGGCGAACAGGCCGCCTTCCGGCTGCGAGAACGTGACCGCCGGATGGAAGGTGCGGCGCATGGTATCGAGCATGAGATTGCACTTAGCGCGGTATACGTCACGCGCTTTGTCGAGGTGCGCGGCAAAATCGTACTTGGTCATGTACTCGTTGCAGACATACTGGAACAGCACGTTAGAGTGCACATCGGTGGTCTGCTTGGCGATGGTCAGCGGCATGGTGAGCGACTTGTTGAACACGAGGAAGCCCAGTCGGAACGCAGGAGCCATAACCTTGGAAAAGCTGCCTGCATACAGCACGCGGCCTTCGGTGTCCATCGACTTGATGGTCGGCACATCCTCGCCGGAAAAGCGCAGCTCGCCGTACGGGTTGTCCTCAAGAATGGCGATATCGTACTTGCACGCGAGTTCATACACCTTTTTGCGCTTTTCGAGCGTGGTCGTGATGCCGGACGGATTCTGGAAGGACGGAATCGTGTACAGCAGCTTGGCCTCGGGGTGCGCCTTGAGAGCGGCCTCGAGCGCATCCGTATCCATGCCATCCTGCTGCATCGGAATGCCGATCAGCTTGGCGCCATACGAACGGAATGTGTTCAGGCAGCCGACAAAGGCCGGGTCCTCAGTCAGAATGACATCGCCTTCGTTTACCAGAACTTTAGTGGTCAAGTCGGCGCACTGCTGACCGCCGGACAGGATGAACAGCTCATTGTTCTCGAAATCAAAACCCTGTGTGCGGGTGAGGTAGTCCTTCATCGTATCGCGCAGCGGCGTGTAGCCCTCGGACAGACCGTACTGCAGAACAGAGACCGGTGCGTTCTTCATGACGTCCGCGATGATGTCCGCAATCTCGGGTACCGGGAAGGTCTCTGCGGACGGGTTGCCGCCGCCGAACGAGATCATGTTCGGGTCTGCGCCGAGCTTGAACAGCTCGCGGATGGCCGAGCCGTGCACATCACTCATACGGTTGGAAATTTCATACTGCATATCTATCGCTCCTGTTAAGATTTGGAATACAAGAAAACAAAAAGGTGCTGAAACCCCTTAGTCGGTAGGTTTCAGCGCCTTTGCTGATGGTTCTATTGTAAACCTGCACAAGAAATTTGTCCAATATCTGTTGTTTATGACGATATAACGGGAAAGAATACATGCTATGCCTTGAAGAATCACGCAAAACCTGCGATAATAGTAGGAGTTAGAATCACTCGAACATGAAAGCGAATTTTGCTATGAAACATATCTGTATTGGCATCACGGCGCACGTTGATGCCGGAAAAACCACTCTGTCGGAAGCCATGCTGTATCAGGCGGGTGCGCTGAAAAAATTAGGCCGCGTGGATCATCAGGATGCGTTCCTCGATACGTTTGCGCTCGAGCGCGCGCGCGGCATCACAATTTTCTCCAAGCAGGCGGAGTTCTCTCTGCCGCACACCGAGGTGACACTGCTGGACACGCCCGGTCACGTTGACTTTTCGGCGGAGATGGAACGCACACTGCAGGTGCTCGACTGTGCGGTGCTGGTCATAAGCGGCACGGACGGCGTGCAGGCGCATACGGAAACGCTGTGGCGGCTGCTGACGCGGCAGGGAATCCCGACGTTTCTGTTCATCAACAAGATGGATTTGGACGGCGCAGACCGAAATGCACTCCTGCAGGAGCTGAAATCGCGGCTGGACAGCGGCTGTGTGGACTTCACTTCGACGGACACAATGGCAGAGGAGCTTGCCGTATGCGATGAAGGTCTGCTCGAGCAGTACCTCGAGACAGGAATGGTGGATGACAGCCAGATCGCACAGCTGGTTGCGGAACGAAAAGCGTTCCCGTGCTACTTCGGCTCGGCGCTCAAACTGGACGGCGTGGACGCGCTGCTGGATGGTCTGGAACGATATCTTCCTGCACCGCAGTACGGCGCGGACTTCGGTGCGCGCGTGTTCAAAATCGCGCGTGACGCACAGGGCAACCGCCTGTCATATCTCAAAATCACCGGCGGTGCGCTGTCCGTGCGCGAGCAGCTTTCGGGCGGCGAGGACGGCGGCTGGCAGGAAAAAGTGAGCGGCATCCGCATCTACTCGGGTGAAAAATTCCGCACGGCTGAGCGCGTCGAGAGCGGCATGGTCTGTGCGGTGACAGGACTCACGCACACGCGTCCGGGTATGGGTCTTGGCGCGGAAGCCGGTGCACTGCCGCCGGTGCTCGAGCCGGTTCTCGGCTATCGCGTGTGCCTGCCAGAAGGGTGTGACGCACATGTCATGCTGCGCAATCTGCGCCAGCTCGAGGAGGAGGACCCGCAGCTTCGGGTGGTGTGGAACGAGCGGCTTGGCGAGATTCACCTGCAGCTAATGGGGGAGGTGCAGCTGGAAATCCTCACCAGCGTTATCGCGGAACGCTTCGGCGTGGATGTGACCTTTGATGAGGGCAGCATCGTCTACCGCGAGACGATCACCGAGCCGGTGATCGGCATCGGCCATTTCGAGCCGCTGCGGCATTACGCCGAGGTGCATCTGCTGCTTGAACCGGCAGAGCGCGGCAGCGGCATTCAGCTGTCAACGGCGTGTCCGACCGATGTGCTCGACCTGAACTGGCAGCGATTGATCCTCACGCATCTGGCGGAAAAACCGCATTTAGGCGTGCTGACCGGTGCACCCATCACGGATGTGAAGATAACCATCCTTGCAGGACGTGCACACGTCAAGCATACGGAAGGCGGCGACTTCCGTGAGGCGACCTACCGCGCCGTCCGCAACGGCCTTATGCGCACAGAAAGCCTGCTGCTTGAGCCGTATTATGCGTTTCGGCTGGAGCTGCCGGACGAGTGTGTCGGACGCGCCATGACCGACATTCAGCGAATGAACGGCACGTTCGAGCCGCCCGAGCAGGGTGCTCACGGTTCGATTCTGACCGGAACGGCGCCGGTTTCCACCATGCGCAACTACTGGACCGAGGTCGCGGCGTACACCAAGGGACGCGGTCGGCTGTCGTGCACGCCGAACGGCTACGCGCCTTGCCACAACGCGGAGGAAGTCATCTCGGCAGCTGCCTACGACCCGACCGCCGATGTGGAGAATACGCCGGATTCCGTGTTCTGCTCGCACGGTGCAGGCTATGTTGTCAAGTGGAATGAGGTGCCGGAGCACGCGCATATTGATACTTCAAACGTGCTTAAACCTAGGGAAGAAGAGCCGGAACAAGTCCGCCCGGTGCGTTCCTCCGGCACAGGCGGTGGAGACGGCTTCGGCGGCGACGCGGAACTGCGGGCCTTGTTTGAACGCACCTACGGTCCGGTCAAAAACCGCGGCTTTGAAGCCTTCCAGCAGAGCCGTAAAAAGGCCGCGACGCTTGAGCAGCTGTACGTCACCCGCATTCGTGAGGACGATTATCTGCTCGTGGACGGCTACAACATCATCTTCTCGTGGGACGAGCTGCGCGACATTGCCGCCCGTGATGTCAACGCAGCCCGTGAAGCGCTCGTCAACGTGCTGAGCAATTATCAGGGTGTGCGCAGATGCCATCTTATTCTCGTGTTCGATGCCTATAAGGTCAAAGGCGGCACCGGCTCAATTGAGCAGCGCGGCGGCATCCATATTGTCTACACCAAGGAGGCCGAAACTGCGGATATGTACATTGAGCAGGCGTCCTACGACCTGTCGCGCAAGCACCGTGTTCGGGTGGCTACCTCGGATGGTATGGAGCAGATGATCATTCTCGGACATGGCGCAGAGCGTATCTCCGCGACCGAGCTGCACTGGGAAGTAGAGCAGGCCAATGAGCATATTGAGGCAATTCTGAAAAAATTGTAAACAAAAATCGGTTTGGACTTGAATTCATAGTAAACCTGTGGTATATTAGTAAAAAGGGGAATTTGCAACTATGAAGATTTCAACCAAAGGAAGATATGCGCTTCGTCTGATGATCGACTTGGCGCAGCATGACGCAGGCGGCTACATTCCGCTGCGCGATATTTCCAAGCGACAGCAGATTTCGGCCAAGTATCTGGAGCAGATCGTGGTGCAGCTTTCGCGTGCGGGCTTTGTTATCTCGACGCGAGGCGCACAGGGCGGCTACCAGCTGGCGCGGCATCCTTCGGAGTATACCGTGGGCGATATTCTGCGCATTACCGAAGGCTCTCTTGCACCGGTGGCTTGTTTGGAGCATGAGCCAGTGGATTGTCCTCGTGTAGATGAATGCATTACGCTCAGCTTTTGGCGCGGATTGTATGACGCAATCAATAATTATGTTGATTCGGTCACGCTCGAGGATCTTGTCAATAACGGAACGCTTAATTTTTCCATCTAACGCAAAAAGACAGACGATTTTTCGTCTGTCTTTTTTTCGTTCCAAGAGGATAAGAAACCTTGGTATCTATCCTTTGGGGCCATCCAACCGTCCGGACGGCTCCCATTCCGCATTCGGAGCGCAAAAGAAAAAGGGAACACCCCGCAGGTATTCCCTTTGCATATAAGCTTATGCTCGATGCAGCAGCTTTTTGACACTGAGCAGCATCTCGCGGCTGTTGAGTGCCGCAACTGCGCCGAACAGCGCAATCTGCCAGACGAGCCACAGCGGCGGCTCAAACAGCATGAGCATGGACTGCACGGTAAGCAGAATCACGGTCAGCGCCAAGCGCGGCACCTTCCAGCGGACCGGCATGAACCGCCGGCTGTCAATCGCACGGTACAGGAACAGAGCCACATAGCTGATGAGCGTTGCCAGCGCTGCACCGGTGCCCCCCATCCGCGGGATGAGCAGAGCATTCAGACCGATGTTAATAACCGCGGAGAATGCCGTGGACAGGAAGGACGCAACCGTCTTCTTTTCCAGCAGGTACACGCTTTTCTGGAAGCTGGACAGGCAGTTGAAGCCCGCGCCGACCGCCAGAATCGGGATGAACGTCCAGCCGATATAGTAGCTGGGCACGGCGAGAACTGTCATAGCCAGCTTGGCGCACATTACGCCGCCGGACGCGATGATGAACACGATGGACGAGTATGTGTTGCCGACGTTCGAGAAGAACGTGATCTGCTCCTCCTTGGTGTTGTTGTTGACCATGGATATCTGCCATGCATCAACAAAGATGGACGCGACAAGCGCAATCAGTGTTGGCACACGGTAGGCGATCGAGTAGATGGCGCTGACTGCGGTATCCTGCATGGAAGCGAGGAACACCTGATCCGAGAAGCCGATAATATACACGAGAATCGCATCCGGCACGAGCGGCAGCGAGTACGCCAGCATTCCGCGCCACAGGTGTGTGTCCAGACGCTTGAGTTTGACGTACTTCCACAAACCGGCGATAATGAACAGGCAAACAGTGGAAAGTGCGTCCGAGCAGATGATGGAGAACACATAGCCGAGGATGTTCCAGCGGAACACCTTCAGGTAGAGGATGTTCAGCATGATGGTGACGAACGTACGGAAAATGCCGTCGATCGCGTACAGGCGGACGTGACCAAGCGCACGGATGAACTGGCTGCACACGTTCTGCGTGCACGAGGTCAGAACATACAGGTAGATGATCCACTGATACTCAAGCAGTGAGCCGGTAACACCCGCCGAGGTGTTATAGTGGATGAGACTCAGCAGCGGATGGAACGGCAGTGCGATAATAAAGCCGCACAGCACTGTCACGAGCGCAATGGTGAACACGCTTCGCTTGTAATACTTGCGCTCAAGTCCGTAGCGGATGACCGCCTGTCCGATGGACAGCGACACCACCGGGTACAGAATACTGGTGGTCTTGATGATCAGGTCAGCGACACCCATTTCATCCTGCGTCATCATGCCGGTGTAGAAACGCAGCATGAGGATGACGAGAATCTTGGAACTGAACGTGCCTATCGCAAAGATAAAGGTATTGCCGAGAAGGCGTTTGTATTGATTCATTTTTTGCCCTTTCTCAGCCGGAGTGTGTGGCACTGGTCGGTAACGCGGTCGGTCAGCCATGCAGCGATAATGCCGCACAGCACGCCGATGACCGCTCCGGCCAGTACGTCGGTCGGGTAATGGACGCTGGCATACAGCCGCGAAAACGCAATGGCTGCCGCCAGCAGAAAGGCCAGAAAACCGGTTTTATAGTGGAAGAAGTACAGCGCCGAAGCTGCCGCAAACGAGCTGAGCGTGTGTCCGGACGGAAACGACCACGGGTCCTCCGGAACGAGCAGCGCCGTCAGGTCGGTGTGGGTGACAAATGGACGCGGCCGCATGACAAGGTTCTTGAGGAACACGTTGCCAAGCAGAAAGCCGACACCGAGCGCGATCAGCATCGCCGCACCGGCGCGGCGTGTTCGCCGGAAGAACAGCAGCAGTACGGCAAGCGTAATCCAGACAGCACCGTAGCTGCCCAGCAGGGAGAACACCTTCCAGACTGTGTCGGACAGACCACCGCGCCAGTGCTCCGAGATGTACGCGAGAACGCCGTAGTCAACTGAATGCACAATATCGAGCAGAATATCCATTTACCGGAATCGCCGCCTTTCAGGAGATTGGAAGTTGTTTTATGACCGGGGGATGGCTATGGAAACAACTTCCCGGTTATTTTTCGGAAGCAGAACGGTCTACCTTGTCCACGATGAGGGCAATCGCCTGGTCACCGGTGACGTTGGTAGCAGTGCCGAAGCTGTCCTGCGAGAAGTGCAGGGCGATGATAAGCTGCTGCATCGGGTCCGTGAAGCCGAGCATCGAGGTGATCAGGCCCAGTGCCGACATAACACCGCCGCCCGGTACACCCGGAGCCGCAACCATGGTAACGCCCAGCATGAATACAAACGGAGCAAACATGGCAAAGGTCGGGGTTATGCCGCTTGCAAGCATGATGCCCATCGAGCCGAGTACGAGGCAGATGGTATCGCCGTTGAGGTTGATGGTAGCGCACAGCGGAACGACAAAGTCGGCAACGTCGTTATTTATATTGTTATTATATGCACAGTTCAGCGCAATCGGAATAGTCGATGCAGACGACTGGGTGCCGAGTGCGGTAAAGTACGCCGGAGCGGCGTTCTTCATGCTTTTGAAGTGGTTCTTGCGGCAGACAATGCTTGCCAGACCAAACTGAGACACGATGTACAGCAGCTGCAGCACAATAATAATGGCATACAGGGAAGCGAACATCTTGACGGTAGCCGCCAGACGGCCCTCGGCTGCGATGTTGGCGAACAGACCTGCGATGTGGATCGGGATCAGCGGAATGATAATGCGGCTGAGTACGCCGGTAACGATCTTCTGCAGATCGCGGAAAACGTTCAGCAGGGAATCGCCCTTAAGGTTTGCCATGCCGATGCCGATCACGAACGCGAGCACAAGTGCGGTCATAACGCCGAACACCGGGTCAACCGTGATGGAGAACAGCGGCTCGAAGGCGTTGCTCTCGAGTACATCGCCGGTGATGGGCTGAATGAGCCCCGGCAGAACGGCCTTGCCGATGAAGAAGGTCAGCAGGCCGGAAATAACGGTTGTGCCGTAGGCCAGCAGCAGGGTCAGACCGAACAGACGATTGGCCTTCTTGCCAAGCTCTGCCATGCCGACCGTGATGAACGACAGGATGATCAGCGGGATCATGAATGACAGGAAGGTCGAGAACAGCGAGGTAAAGGTTGCCAGCAGGCGGATGATGGCAACGAAGAACCCAGTGTCCGCGATGCCGAACCACTGTCCGCACATACCGATGAGGATACCGGCGATGATGCCGATAATCAGTCGAATTAACAGTCCTAATTGTTTCACTTGCATTTACTCCTCTTTTTCACAAAAATTTTAGCATACTAATAATACTATAGCAGAAAAGAGCCGTGATAGCAAGTTAAAGCGACAGATTATGACGGCGTATACCGAATTTATCCGAATTTGTAGTTGCTATCATGAATACAGGGCGCTATAATATAAAGGTATACCTGTCGAATAATGGCGGGTGCATCGAGAATCCAAGGCATATTCCAAGCATAGATTAGTTAAGAGGTATACTCATGGCAGATAAAAGCGCAAACAAACCGAAGAAGGGAGCGCATTTGATCAAAAAGCAGGCCAAAAAGCCGGAAAAACCGGCGCAGGTCATCCGGACGGAAGCGAAGCAGCCGAAGAAGAAACGTCGTGTTCCTATCGGTGTAAAGATTGCCGTCGGCGTTGTCATTGCGGCGGCAGCCGGTGCATTCGGCTATGTGTACTGCTACCCGAATGTTTTTCCGGGTGTGACTGTCGGACCGATCGCGGTCGGGGGCATGAACCGCGATGATGCGGCAAACACCATTGAAGACCAGAGTGCGCCGCTGTACGAGGGCAAAAATGTCACGGTGACGATTTACGGCTCCAACTATGGTATTCCGGTCGATAAGGTGCTGAAAAACGTGGACGGCATCCAGTCCGCCGAGAACGCCTATGAAATAGGCCGCACCGGCAATCCGCTCGAGCGCGTGCGCGATATCATCGGCGCAATGCGCGGTCAAAGAGAGGCGCAGATTGCGGCAACTGTAGATGAGGAAAGCCTGCGCGGCACGCTTAACGAAATCGCGGACACGGCGCTGACCGAACCGGTCAATCCGACCTGGGAACTGAAGGACAGCAATCTGATCGTGCATTCCGGCAAGCCGGGCGTCAAGTTTGACACGGATGCGGTAGAGCAGGCGCTGACTGATCAGATCCGCCTGATGGACTTTGAGCCGTATGAGGTCTCGACCGATGTGACAGCCGCTCCGGCGATTGACGTTGACAAGATTGCAGCCGACATTATCGGTGACCCGGTCAACGCTACCGTCAGCAAGGAGGACGGCAAGACCATCATCGCCGGCAAGGCAGGCGTGTCGTTCGACACCGATAAGGCCAAGGAGATCATTGGCGACGGCTCGCAAGAGACCTACACCATTCCTGTGACGATCACCCAGCCGTCCATCACGGCAGAGACGCTCAAGGCGAAGCTGTTCCACGATACGCTCGCGCGCACGGCGACCAATCTCGACGAGGGCAACGCACCGCGTACGAACAATATCCGTCTGGCAGCTAAGGCCATCAACGGCACTATCCTCAATCCGGGCGATGAGTTTTCCTATAACGGCACGGTTGGCGAGCGCACAGCCGCACGTGGTTATCAGGAGGCGCATGCCTACTCGGGCGGCAAGATTATTGACGAGTTCGGCGGCGGTGTCTGCCAGCCGTCCTCGACGCTGTACATGGCTGTACTGCGTGCCGATTTGAAGGTGACCGAACGGCATAATCATTCGTTTACCGTGTCCTACACACCGCTCGGCGAGGACGCAACCGTGGATTACGGCAATCTGGATTTCCGGTTCGTCAACAATACGGCGTATCCGGTCAAGATTCTTGCCGAGCAGACCGACGGTCAGATGATTATGACCATTGTCGGCACCAAAACGAGCGACAAGACGGTCACGACCCGCACAGAGGTGCTCGAGACCTACAAGCCGGAGACCGTTACAAAGACGGACAGCTCGATGGAGGCAGGCGACAGCCGTGTGGAGACCTCGGGCATCACGGGCTACTCGACCAAGACCTACAAGCAGATTACTGAAAACGGCAAGACGACCGAGGTGCTGGCCAACAGCTCCACCTATTCCAAGCGGGATGAGGTCGTGTACGTCGGTGAATGATAAAGAAAATGGAGAATTTTATGAACAATTTTACAGCTGAGACCCGCAGACAGCTTAAGCGGGAGCAGAAGGCGCGTGTAATGGAAAACCTTGGCCGGTGTATCGGCATCCAGCTGATGTACCTCGTGCCGTATGTGCTGCTGATGGTGATCCTGTACGTTTCCGTGTTCGGCAGAGCGTTCGCGCTCATCGCAGGCGGTGTTTCTGCGAATGATTACCAGTTGATGGCGGCACTCTCGCGTGGACTGAATACGGTATGGTTGTGCATTGCGCTTATGCTGGCGATCACGGGTCCCCTGCAGTTCGGCCTCATGCACTTTTACATCGGCCTCGCACACGGCGAGGATGTAACGGTGGGTACACTCATGTATCCGTTTACCTCGCTGAAAAGTGTCTGGGCGGGCATCCGCATGGTGTTTACGCTGTGGCTGCGCGGCATTATCTGGTCAATCGTGCCGACCGTCATCTATTCGGCAATCGTATTTTCGGTTGCTGTGGCTGTCTCGGATACGGCACAGTATCAGGTGATTGCGGGAGCGCTGCAGGTTGTGTACCTGCTGGTGATGATTCCGATTCGCGTTAAGCTGCAGACTTATAACGCAGGCTGGCTCCTGCTCGCGCAGGATGAGAACCGCAGTGCATGGGCGGCTACGCGTGAGGCTTCATGGGCGTTCCGCGGAAATCTGATGAAGCTGTTTGTGTTCGATCTCAGCTTTACCGGCTGGTATGTACTGATCGCCGTTGTTCTGTGGGGATGTATCCTGCTCGGTACGGTCGGCCTGACTGCGATGAGCACCGGCATGGCGATTGCGGTATTCGCGGCGGCTCTGGTGGCGGCGCTATGCCTGACCGCTGTGCTGAACGGTTTTCTTTCGGCGTATATGGAAAGCTCGTTCGTGCGTGTGTATGAGCATCTGACCGAACCGTCGGCGGAGTTTTATCCGGAAGGGTAAGCATCCTGCCGGGCAACCTGCATTCGTGGAGGTTATGCGGTGATAGCATCAGGAAAACGATAGGATATCATTTATGAACGTGTGAAAAGCCTCGGAGATGTATGCTCCGAGGCTTTTCCTATTGTATCGTACCCGCAGATACGCTATAATAAACCTATCTCCGGAAAGAGAGGGAACCCTGATGTTTGAATGGTTTACAGAATTTATGGAATCGCCGCTGGGAAAGCTGATTTCCACGGGAATACTGGCCGTGGCGGTGCTGCTCCTGACGCTGGCGGCGGCCGGACTGGTCAATCGGCTGATGAAAAAGCTGGTTGATCGTCACCGGAAAACGAACAGCAGTATTGCGACCGTCTTAGGATTTGTGCGCTACATAGCGGTTGCTGCGGTGTACTTTGCGGGCGGCATGGTCATCGTAGGTGCGATTCCGGTGCTGTCGAGTGCGGTGCGTACTCTGCTGGCGACCGGCGGTGTGATTGCGGTGGTTGCCGGTCTTGCAGCACAGGAAGCACTCGGCAGCGTGGTCAGCGGCATGATGATCCTCGCATTCAAGCCGTTTAAGATGGGCGATGTCGTGCGCTATGTCGATAATGACATCACCGGCTGCGTTGAGGAGATCACGCTGCACCATACTGCGGTCCGCACGTTCGAGAACAAGCGCGTCATCATCCCAAACAGCAAGATGAACAGTGCCATCATCGAGAACGCCGACTATGCGGACAGCAAGGTCTGCGTGTTCCTGACAGTGGGGATTACCTACGAAAGCGACCTCAAAAAAGCCAAAGATCTGCTCGCCCGGGAGGTGCGGAAGCAGCCGGTCTTCCTCGATATTCGCACCGAGCAGCAGAAAAAGGACGGCGTGCCCGATGTGCCGGTCGTTGTGCTTGAGCTGGCGGATTCTGCGGTTGTTCTGCGTGCATCGCTGTGGGCGAAGGATAACGCCACCGCATTCGCACTGAAGTGCGCTGTGCTCGAGGGCATTAAGCTCACCTATGACGCGGAAGGCATTGATATTGCATATCCGCACATGCAGGTCGTAAAAAGTGAGGAATGAGGAGTCAGAAGTGAGGAGTGGACGATGGTTTCCTGTGTTGTCGGGCGGTCGGTGATCTCCTGCGCAGCGGTAAATCGCAATCGAAACTCCTGTCTCCTGCCTGTAAGAAATCGCAAGATATTGTAAGACAACCACCCGCATTCCTTTTATAATATGGTCAAAGAGCAAAGGGAGGAACATAAGATGAAGAAATTACGCGTTGGTGTAATCGGCATTGGCGATATCAGCAATGTTTACCTGAACAATCTGAAAAAGTATGACACAGTCGAGGTGGTGGCGTGTGCCTCACGCGGACTGGAGAAGGCACAGCGAAAGGCGGCAGAGCACGGTATTCCCAAGGCATACGCCTCTGGTATGGAGCTGATCGCTGACCCGGATATTGACATTATCCTCAATCTGACGACGCCACAGGCACATTATGAGTATAATCTGGCAGCCTTGAAGGCAGGCAAGCATGTCTACACGGAGAAGCCGCTGGCAATGACGTTTGAGCAGGGCAGGGAGCTTGTTTCGCTTGCTAAGGAGAAGGGACTGCTGATTGGCTGCGCGCCGGACACCTTCCTCGGCGGCCGCTTGCAGAACATCCGGGAGCTGATCGACAGCGGCAGACTGGGCCGCATCACGGGCGGCGGTGCGTGGTTTGTCGGTCACGGGCACGAGTTCCACCATCCGGCTCCGGCATTCTTCTATCAGCCGGGTGCGGGCCCGCTGTACGACATGGGGCCGTACTACGTCACCGCGCTGCTCAGCCTGCTCGGCCCGGTAAAGCGCGTTTGCGCAATGGCCACCAAGGCAGGAGAGACGCGCACCGTGCCGTCCGGCCCGAGCAAGGGACAGGTGCTGCCGGTGGACGTGGATACTCATATCAACGCAATTCTTGAGTTTGTGTGCGGCGCACAGGTGACGCTGACCTGCAGTTTTGACGTCTGGGATTCCGAGCTGCCGCGTATGGAGATTTACGGTACCGAGGGAACCGTTCTCATTAACGAGAAGGACCCGATTTCCGGTCCTAATCTGTTCGGCGGCGATACGCTCATGCGCACGCCCGACCAGTACCGCTGGGCGGATGCCGAGCGCTGTCCGGAGAACGTAAACGCGCCGTGGCCGGTCGTGCCGAACAGCCATCCGTACAATTCGGTCAGCCACGCCGAGAACCCGCGCGGTATCGGTCTGGTGGATCTCGTCTACGCGCTCGAGGAGGGCCGCAAGCCGCGTGCCTCCGGCGAGATGGCGCTGCATTCGCTTGAGGTGATGGAGTGCATCCTCAAGAGTGCACATGAGCACGTCTTCTGTGAGCCAACAACTACATTTGAGCAACCGAAGCCGCTTGATTGGCAGTAATTGAAGTAAAAGCCCGAGAAGAATTTTCCGTTCTCAATTGCACCGCATGTCTACCTGAAAAAGACACCCCAAGGGGTGTCTTTTTTATTCCGCAAGTCCCATCGTGCCGTTGCCTTGGGTGGTGATGCAGGTCAGATCATCGCGGACATACAGCACGACATCAGGCTGATATTTTGCGATATAGTCGAGGATATTCTCGCCGTCATAGTGACGGTAATCCAGACTGCGCATTTCATCGCACGAGGTATACAGGATACCCTCTAAGGGGTTCGTGAACGAATCGCCGACGACAAGCACGCGCGGCAGACCGGGACGGTTTGTCTTGATAATGGTTTCGCCAATGTCGCCGCCCATGTAGTAATCGTACACGTTGTTGAAATTCTCATTGACCACCGTGCTGGCAACCGGCTTGCCGTTATCTTCTCGCGTAAAGGGTACGGGTGTGCCGAGCGTGAAGCGGTACAGCTTGTCATCCGTGGGGTACTCGCCGAGCAGCTTGCGGGAGCGGGAACCGAGGAACGGCCGCTCAATCTGCTCGATGGTCACATCGGTGGTGACAGGTGCGTCTATGCCGAGCGTCTGCAGGTGCTCCATAGTGCGCAGATAGGTCTCATACGCGCCGTAAAAGTTGTAGTGATGGTCGGTTTTGCTGTAATATTTCTCCGAATCGGTACAGAGATAGTCCGCCATGTTCAGGCAGTCAATGCCGCGCGCATCCAGTCCGGCGAGGAAGTCCGTGCGCATGGAATCATCCGTGTAGGTGCCGGACGTGAGGTATGACGGATATTTGTACCGCAAAGCACTGCTCTGCTCGGGAATGGACAGATAGATGAACTTTGCACCGACAGTCTCACACGCCGCGCTCACCTGCGAGAGCGCATCCAGTACGGTCTGCATATTTTCATGGTCATAATCGGTGCGCGGCTTGCCGTGATAGGGCAGCAGCGTATCGCCTGCGATAACCGTGTTGCTGACGACCGGATTGTGCAGCGCAAGCTCTTTGCGGACGTTCAGCCGCAGCAGCGGAACACGGCAGGCAAAGTGGTCGCTGATATAGGTCTCTACATCGGAGAAAAACGTGCCGTCCAGCACGGTCTCGACGCTCGGCACCGGAAAGACCGCCAGCCTGCGGTTTTCGTAAAACGAGCCTTTTTCCTTCGGACTGAATACGCTGACAGCCGAAAAAACGGCCAGCGTACCGCAGAACAGCACGGTTTTGACAATATGCTTCGCGTTTTTCATGTCTCAGCCCTCCTCAGAAGCGGAAGTAGATAAATGGGTTGTAGCTGCTGGCGAGCAGGCGCATCAGGCACAGTGTGAACAGGACAGCCAGCACCGGAAACTCCAGTACACGCCAGATACGGGTGGACTTGAGACGCGGGAACACCGGTGCGGACAATACAACACCGAACAGCAGGTATGGCCAGAACCGCAGCAGATATTCGATTACGAACCGGTTGAGCGGCACCGCCGAGGTGAACATGCTGCCGAGATACTGCACTGCCAGTCCCATCGAATCGCTGCGGAAGAACACCCAGCCGATGACGATAAAAAACAGCGCATAGACATGCTGCAGCACGGACGGCAGGCGCGTAATCCATCCGGCGAGGAATTTCTTTTCCAGAATGAGCAGCACGCCAAAGTACAGACCCCATGCCATAAACGTCCAGTTGGCACCGTGCCAGAAGCCGGTCAGCGTCCATACGGCAAGCAGATTGAAAATATGCCGTGCGGGCGAGCACCGGTTGCCGCCCAGCGGAATGTACACATAGTCGCGGAACCAGGTGGACAGCGAGATATGCCAGCGGCGCCAGAACTCGGTGACTGACTTGCTGATGTACGGGTAGTTGAAGTTTTCGAGAAACTCGAAGCCGAACATTTTGCCGAGACCGATCGCCATATCCGAGTAGCCGGAGAAATCGAAGTAAATCTGCAGCGTATAGCCAATCGCGCCCATCCACGCACCGGCAGCGGACAGCTCGCTCGGTGCATATTTGAATACGCCGTCCGCAATCTGCGCGAACACATTGGACAGCAGTACCTTTTTGCTGAGCCCGAACAGGAAGCGGCTGATACCCTCGGAAAACTGCGCAAACGAGTGTTTTCGCACGGCAAGCTGCACGTTGACATCGTGGTAGCGTACGATCGGGCCTGCGATAAGCTGCGGGAACATGGAAACGTATAGCGCCAGCGAAAACGGATCGTGCTGCGGCGGAACCTCCCGGCGGTATACGTCAATGACGTAGCTGAGCGCCTGAAAGGTGTAAAACGAGATGCCGATCGGCATGACAATGTCCGGCACCGGAATACCCAGTCCGAACAGGCTGTCCGCCGTGCTGATGAAGAAATTGAGATACTTGAACACGCCCAGCAGGCTCAGATTAGCGATAACGCACAAAATGAGCAGTGGTTTTCTGTATGTACTGCGCATGGACAGGCCGAACAGGTAGTTCATCAGTATCGAAAAAATCAGCATGCCGATCAGCCTTGGCTCTCCGTAGAAATAAAAGAACAGGCTGAATAAAAGCAGCACCGCGTTCCGCACTCGGATAAATTTCTGCGGCACGATATAATAGCAGAACAGCGCCGCCGGCAAAAAGAAAAATAGAAAAATCAGACTGCTGAAAACCATGTAGCAAACATCCCTGTATGGTAAAATTGCTGTCAGAAAGGCAAAACAACCGACAAAAAGCACCTTTAGTTTACCATGTTCTGCGCGGATTTGCAATCATGCATCAGATAGCCGCATCGTTTCTGAATTGTTGTTTACTTTTCCTAAGAACCATGCTATAATAAAGAAAATCTATTGGCTTTTTCAATCAAAAGGAGGAAGATAATATGAAAAAGATGAGAATCGCACTGGCATCCATGCTGGTTGCTGCCGGCATTACGGCAACAGCCGGTGCGGCGAACTTCACAAACTGTGCGGACCGCCTGAAGGACGTGGGACTGTTCCAGGGCACGAATCAGGGTTACCAGCTTGACAAGGCACCTACCCGTGCCGAGGCTTCGGCAATGCTGGTCCGCCTGCTGGGCAAGGAGGCTGAGGCGGAAAAGCTGACCTACACCGCACCGTTTACCGATCTGAAGGGCTGGGAAAAGCCGTATGTGCAGTACCTGTACGATAACGGCCTTGCCAACGGCATGAGTGAGACTGCCTATAACCCGACCGGCAAGTGCTCTGCACAGATGTATACCACGTTCCTGCTGCGCGCACTCGGCTACTCGGATGCCAAGGGCGATTTTACCTATGCCAAAGCACTGGATTTCGGTGAGCAGGTTGGCCTGGTGGACGATGTCAATTGCAGCACCAAGAATTTCCTGCGTGACAACGTAGTTGCAATGAGCCTGACCGCGCTTGATACCGATGTCAAGGGCAGTGACAGCATTCTGCTCGATAAGCTGGTTGCAGACGGTGCGGTTGACAAGACCAAGGCTGCTTCTCTGGGCGCATTTTTCGCAGACGCGGACACATTCAACACCGCTGCGAAGAACACCTCGGCGGAGTCCAAGATGGCTATGGATATGAACATCAAGGCAAGCGTTAAACTCGGCACCACCAAGCTGCTCGATATGTCCATGCCGATGACGATTAAGGCCGATATGAACCTCAAGGAGCTGGACAAGTCCGTGATGGCATTTGGCGGCAAGCTGAACATGACGATCGACCCGTCTTTGGCGAACAGCGGCGATACCAGTATTTCGCAGGATATTAACTATTACTTCACCAATGGCACTTACTACATGGATATGGGTGCACAGGGCAAGTACAAAATGGCGATGTCCTTTGATGATGTGCTGAACGGCATGGAGATTTCTGCTATGAACAGTTCTGTTCCGGTCAGCGCGATCGAGAGCATTACCAAGGGCAGCGGCGGTATGACCGTTAAGTACAACATGAACAGTGTCTTCAGTTCCGACCTGTTTGACGAGCTGCTCGGCGGCATGCTGGACGGTGTTTCCATCAAAACCCGCGATATGAATGTTACCGCGAAGGCAGTCAATGGCATGCTTACCGATACCGCGATTTCCGGTACGGTTGATATTACAGCAGAGGGCGAGACCATCAGCGCAACTCTGAACGCAGCCGCTAAGGTAACCGCTACCGGCGATGCGGTTAAGATTACGCTGCCGACCGATCTGAGCAGCTATGTCGATCTGCCGACCGAGATTAACTGACGGCTTGACAATTCCGCATCTTTTATGATAAACTTATCTCACTAAAATTTGTGTGGATTTTTACAGCATCTCAAGATGTTCTTTTTCGCCGCACGACCGGGATTCCGGTCGTGCGGTTTTTTATTTGCACAAAAGGGAGGAACCGAACGTGAACCAACGCTTTATGCGGGAAAAGCCGATACTGCCGCTGCTGCTCTCAATGGCGCTGCCGATGGTGGTTTCCATGCTGGTGAACTCGCTGTACAACATCATCGACAGCCTGTTTGTTGCAAAAATAGGGGAGGACGCGATAACAGCGCTGTCACTGGTCTATCCGGTACAGAATTTGATAAACGCGCTCGCTATCGGCTTCGGCGTGGGCATTAACGCAGTGATTTCGTATCATCTCGGTGCCGGTGAGATCGACAAGGCAGACGCGGCGGCGACGCGCGGTATTGCGTGCTCAGTTGTTCACGGCGTAGTGAGCATGATCGTGTGCATCACCGTTATGCCGCGTTTCCTGCGGCTGTTCACGGATTCTGAGCAGGTAGCGGAGATGGGTACGCAGTACGCGTCTATCGCGTTCGCGTTCTCGGTGATTATCATGGTCGGTCTCGCGTTCGAGAAGATTTATCAGGCGATGGGCCGCATGCAGGTGACCATGACGGCGCTGCTGTTCGGCTGCGTAACAAATATCGTGCTGGACCCGCTGCTCATCTTCGGTATCGGGCCGTTCCCGCGGCTCGGCATGCGCGGCGCGGCGCTCGCCACCGGCATCGGCCAGCTGGTAACGCTGGCATTCTATCTGGTGATATATCGGCTGCAGCCGGCGTCCGTGCATATCACACGCAAGGGGCTGCACGGCGCTCGAGGCATCACGGCACGGCTGTATGCAGTCGGCATTCCGGCAGCACTCAATCTGGCGCTGCCGTCATTGCTCATCTCGTGTCTGAATGCGCTGCTGGCTGAGCTCAGTCAGGCGTATGTGGTCGTGCTCGGCATCTATTACAAATTGCAGACTTTCCTGTATTTGCCTGCGAGCGGCATTATTCAGGGCATGCGTCCGGTGATCGGTTACAACTACGGTGCGGGTGAGCGGGAACGCGTCAGCCGTATTTTTCAGGTAGCGCTTGCGCTGTGCGCGTGCATTATGATGATCGGCACGGTGCTGTGTCTGGCGTTTGCGTCTCCGCTGATGGCGCTTTTCACCGAAAATGTCCGGACGGTGGTCATCGGTGCACATGCGCTGCGCATTATCTGTGTGGGATTTCTTGTTTCGGCGGTTTCGGTTACGGCATCCGGCGCACTGGAAGGACTCGGAAAGGGTACGGCGTCACTCGTGATTTCGCTGTGCCGGTATACCGTGGTCATTCTGCCGATCGCGGTCGTGCTGTGTAAGATGATGGGTGCGAATGGCGTTTGGCATGCGTTCTGGGTGACGGAGTTTATCTCGGCAGGAGTGGCATTGGTCGCTTGGAAGCGAGTGTAACTACGCTGACGCCGCGCCCGCGCGGTGGGCAAGAGGGTAGACACCTACGGTTTCTACCCTCTTAACTCCCGTTTCCCTTTGTTTCCGAGTCTGGCGCAGACCAGAGATCGGCGACCGCTGCGAAATAGGGAAACGGAAGAGGATTTTTTCTACCGTAGGAGAGCACAGTGTGCTCCCATTGTTTTACCTATTCGCAGTGTCAGATCGTGTTCTGCTACACAGGTCGGCTATTCTACGCTGGGTGCGGCATGACAGTGCCGCACAATTTGTTAGCGCGTTATGATAGATAGGGCCTGCGAAGATAAATTGTACCGAATGCCTAAATTCGTAGGTGCTATGCGGTATAACGTGTTAAAGAATTGCGCAACACGGGTATCCCCCAGGGGACCCTCTCTTGCCCTGCGGGCAATTCACCTTGTGTTGCGCCTGCGTGGATTTAACCGTATGTGTAGCAGTACGCTGTCTGTGAACTGCGAAAAGGCGGAGAAAGACACGCAACGGTAACCCGACTGCCGTTCCCCTTTTCGCAGCGGTCACATGTCGGTAATCTGCGCCAGACTATCCAAGGGAAAGGGGTGATTCACAAGAGGGTGGAAACCGCAGGTGTCTATCCTCTTGTGCGCCCGCGCGGCGTCAGCGCACGTTCCCGCGCTCCGCAGAGCGCAACTCCCCGCTGAGGTTCAGCGAAAAACTTCCCGCCCGTCAGGGACGAAGACGCTTGCGCAGTTCGTGTGTCCCGGTCAATCGGTGCAGGGGAACAACAGCTTTCCTATTGACACAGTAGGCATTCCCCGTTATACTTATAACTAAGCGAAAAACTGAACGAAAGGGAGAAAAAACTTGCTCAATCAATTTTCGAGAACCGAGCTGCTGCTTGGCAAGCAGGGAATGGAGCGCCTGTACAACGCGCGTGTTGCGGTATTCGGCATCGGCGGTGTAGGCGGCTACACGGTAGAGGCGCTGGCGCGTTCGGGTGTCGGCACACTTGACCTCATCGACGATGATAAGGTGTGCCTGACCAACATCAATCGCCAGATCATCGCTACCCGCAGGACGGTCGGTCAGTATAAAGTAGAGGCCGCTGCCGAGCGTATTCACGATATCAATCCGGAATGCAAGGTCAACATTTACAAAACCTTTTACACGCCTGAGACCGCTTCTCAGTTCGATTTCACCCAGTATGACTACGTTGTGGATGCGATCGACACCGTAACCGGCAAGCTCGAGCTGATCGAGCAGGCAACCAAGGCCGGTACGCGCATCATCAGCTGCATGGGTGCAGGCAACAAGATTCACGCCGACAAGCTGGAAGTGACGGATATTTATAAGACCTCCGGCTGTCCGCTCGCGCGTGTTATGCGCTATGAGCTGCGCAAGCGCCGCATCCGCAAGCTCAAGGTCGTGTACTCCAAGGAGCCGGCTATGACGCCCATCGACGATATGGCGATCAGCTGCCGCCAGAACTGCATCTGCCCGCCGGGCACTGCCAGAAAATGCACCCAGCGCAGGCAGGTTCCGGGCAGCACTGCGTTTGTGCCTGCTGTTGCGGGTCTTATCATTGCAGGCGAAGTTGTTAAGGACCTGACCGGCGTGGAGAATAAAGGATAACACAGGCAAAAACCGTCATCTCAAATGCAGAGATGACGGTTTTTTTACTCTTTGACAGTATTTGCAGCCAGTGCCGCGTCAAACTCCGGCCAGCACCGCTTGAGGATAGCCGGTTTGCCCTCGGCGTTGATAAAGCAGTGGCGGCTGTCGCCGGTACAGCGTAGCGTGCCGGTTGCCTTGTCGTAGACATCATAGTGCAGCGTCATGCGCACGCCGTTGTACTGCGTGATAGATGCTTCGATTCGCACGGTTTCGCCGAATTTCGACATGGTTTTGTACTGGCAGGAGACCTCCAGCACCGGACCGCTGTAACCGGTCTCTTCAATGCGGTCGTAGCCAAAGCCGAGCTGCTCGAGCAGGTCCACGCGCGCTTCCTCGAACCAGCGGATGTAGTTCGAATGGTGGACGATGCCCATGCCATCGGTTTCATAGTATTGGACTTTGTGCTCACAGGGGTTCATAAAAATACCTCGTTATTGGAAGAAAGTGAGTTGCGAAGTTTTTTGGATTGCAAGTTTGTTCTTTGACGTTAAAGAATATTTGGATAGATCATGAAAAGACAATTCATAGGAGCTGTTATAGAAACCACGCTCTGTATAAATTTCTGTTGTAGGTGCTCCTGTTATAAATAATCAAGATTATTGAAGGAAACGGCACAAAGATGCGAACAAAATGAGTCGTTCGCATATACAAAGATCAAGCATTCGTGACTATTGACAGGATCAAACTCGGTTCGATATACGCCGAAAGAAAGTCTATTTCGTTGGCAAATATGAGCAAGATGACAATCAAGCTGTGAGAAATCGGTAGTCTCCAATACTATTGGGGAAATGCAGGAGTATCTCGTAGAATTTGCCGCCAATATGGGGATGAACTGATATATCCTAAAATGTCTTGCATGATGCGCTTATAGTATTTTTTAACCGCTTTTTCATATTGTATTTATTGATAGGAAAGCGCCCTCTCCGAGGGCGCTTTCTGCACAGGCTTTACTTAAAGTATTTCACGCCGTTTGCGAACAGCGGCTGATACTTTTCGCCGTAGATATTCTTGCCGACAAACGGGCTGTAACGCTCGGTGTGACCCATCTTGCCGAGCACACGGCCGTCCGGAGAGGTGATACCCTCGATCGCGCACATGGAGCCGTTCGGGTTCCACGCGATGTCCATGGACGGGTCACCGTTCAGATCGGTGTACTGGAACGCTACCTGACCGTTCTTGATCAGGTCGTCAATGATGTTCTGCGGTGCCACGAAGCGGCCCTCGCCGTGAGAGAACGCGATGGAGTGCAGGTCGCCGACATTGCAGGAGGACAGCCACGGAGACTTGACCGACGCAACGCGGGTGGTCGCGTAGCGGCTCTGGTGGCGGCCGATGAGGTTGAAGGTCAGCGTCGGGTCGTCGCCGGTCATCTCGTCACGGATTTCGCCGTAGGGAACCAGACCAAGCTTGATGAGCGCCTGGAAGCCGTTGCAGATGCCGAGCATCAGACCGTCGCGCTTGTTCAGCAGCTCGTGGATGCTATCCTTGATGCCTGCGTCGCGCAGGAAGGACGCAATGAACTTACCGGAACCGTCCGGCTCGTCACCGCCGGAGAAGCCGCCCGGCAGGATAACCATCTGCGCCTTACGGATGGAGTTTTCGAGCTGCTCAGCGCTCTCGCGGAGGGCATCCGCGGAGAAGTTGCGGACTACGACGATCTCAGCTGCGCCGCCTGCATTCTCAACCGCACGGGCGGTGTCGTACTCGCAGTTGGTGCCGGGGAATACCGGAATAACCGCCAGCGGCTTTGCGTTCTTGACCGCCGGAGCGGAAACATTGCGCTCGGTGAAGGAAACCTTGGTCAGATGCTCGTCGGAAGCAGCCGCCTTGGTCGGGAACACGCTCTCGAGCTTGCCCTCGAAGGCATTCGTCAGCTCGTCGATGGTGACGGACTCATCGGCAACCGTGATCTTCTCATCGTCGGTGGTATAGCCGACCAGCCAGTAAGCCGGGAGTTCGGATGCGGCTTCGATCAGGATGCCGCCGAAGTTCTTGAGGTACAGCGCGTCAGACGGGAAGGAATCGTCCATCTTAAAGCCAATTTTGTTGCCGAGCGCCATTTTGCACACGCCCTCAGCGATACCGCCGGTGGACAGCGCCCACGCGGAAACCGCCTTGCCGGACGCAATCAGGTTTGCGACCTCGTTCCACATGAACTTGAGCGTGGTGTAATCCGGCGTGCCGTCCTGATTGTACGGTGAGTCGAAGAAGTAAACCGGATGGCCTGCCGCTTTGAACTCAGGAGAGATCAGGCGGGAAGCGTCCTGCGGCGCGATGGCGAACGAAACCAGCGTGGGCGGTACGTCCATATCGTCGAACGAGCCGCTCATGGAGTCCTTGCCGCCGATAGCTGCCAGACACAGGTTCTCCTGTGCGGTGTACGCGCCCAACAGGGCAGACAGCGGCTTGCCGAAACGCTTCGGGTCCTTGCCGAGACGCTCGAAATACTCCTGGAAAGTGAGGTATGCGGTCTCAAAGTCACAGCCGGCAGCAACCAGCTTAGCTACAGACTCGATTACCGCGGAAGAAGCACCGAGATACGGGTTCTGCTCGGTGAAGTAGGGGTCAAAGCCGAATGCCATGACAGAGGCGGTTTCGCATTGACCGTTCAGTGCCGGCATGGTAGCCGCCATGACCTGCGTCGGGGTCAGCTGATACTTGCCGCCGAAGGGCATGAATACCGAGCTTGCACCGATGGAGCCGTCGAAACGCTCGACCAGACCGCGCTCGAGGCAGATGCCGAGGGTAGAGGCGTGGTTCAGCAGCTTTTCCTTTTCGGAATTGCCTGCCGGAGCGCAGGAGATGGACGGAGTCGGCAGTGCGCCAACCTCTGCGTCAACGTGCTTGGAGCAGCCATTGGTGTTGAGGAAATCACGGGAAACATCCACGATCTTAACACCGTTCCAGGTCATGCACAGGCGGTTCTTGTCGGTAACGGTGGCTACGACAACAGCCTCGATATTCTCCTTGGCCGCAGCCGCAATGAACGCATCGACGTCCTTTGCGCGGACAACGACAGCCATGCGCTCCTGCGACTCGGAGATGGCCAGCTCGGTGCCATCCAGACCGTCGTACTTCTTCGGTACAGCGTTCAGGTCGATGTCCAGACCGTCGGCCAGCTCGCCAATGGCAACCGAAACACCACCCGCGCCGAAGTCGTTGCAGCGGCGGATCATGCGGGTGACATTGCCGTCACGGAACAGACGCTGAATCTTGCGCTCCTCAGGCGGATTGCCCTTCTGTACCTCAGCACCGCAGGTCTCAAGGGACTCCTCAGTGTGCTTCTTAGAGGAGCCGGTAGCGCCGCCGCAGCCGTCACGGCCGGTCTTGCCGCCGAGCAGGATGACGATGTCGCCCGGCTCGGGTACCTCGCGGATGACGTTCTCCAGCGGAGCCGCACCGACAACAGCGCCGATCTCCATGCGCTTTGCGACATAGCCCGGGTGGTAGATCTCGTGTACGAGGCCGGTCGCAAGGCCGATCTGGTTGCCGTAGGAGGAGTAGCCCGCAGCAGCGGTCTGGCACAGCTTGCGCTGCGGCAGCTTGTGCTCGAGGGTTTCAGAGAGCGGCACGGTCGGGTCGCCCGCGCCGGTTACGCGCATTGCCTGATAAACGTAGGAGCGGCCGGACAGCGGGTCGCGGATCGCACCGCCGAGGCAGGTAGCAGCGCCGCCGAACGGCTCGATCTCGGTCGGGTGGTTGTGGGTCTCGTTCTTGAACATGAGCAGCCAGTCCTCGTAGTGACCGTTCACGAGTGCCTTCACCTTAATGGAGCAGGCGTTGATCTCCTCGGACTCGTCGATATTCTTCAGGTAGCCACGCTTTTTGAGCACCTTAGCCGCAATCGTACCCATGTCCATCAGCGTAACCGGGCGCTTGGCAGCCTTTTCCTCGCCGTAGACCTCCACGCGGGCAGCCATGTAGCGGTCAAATGCGTCCTGCACCATCTGATCTTCGAACTTTACGTCATCGATCTGGGTGAGGAAGGTGGTGTGGCGGCAGTGGTCGGACCAGTAAGTATCGACCATGCGAACCTCGGTGATGGTCGGGTCGCGCTTTTCGGTGTCGCGGAAGTAGGTCTGCAGGAACTTGAGGTCGTCCAGATCCATCGCCAGACCCATATTATGCAGCAGCTCAGAGAGAGCCGTCTCGTCCATGTGAGTAAAGCCGACAACCGATGCCACGCTGGTCGGGATAGCGTACTCTACCTTGAGGGTTGCAGGCTTAGCCATCGAAGCCTCGCGGGTGTCTACGGGGTTAATCAGATAACCGCGGATCTTGTCCATGTCCTCAGCAGTGAGCTCGCCTTCCAGAACGTAGATTTTAGCAGCGGCAACGGTCGGGCGTTCGCCGCCGGTGAGCAGCTGGATGCACTGTGCGCAGGAATCGGCGCGCTGATCGAACTGACCGGGCAGCGGCTCTACCGCAAGGATGGTGTGAGCGCCTTCCGGACGGGGGAAGTCCTCGTCGTAGCACACATCAGCCATAGGCTCGGAGAATACGATGCCCTTTGCCTTCTCGTAGGTCTCAGGTGCAAGTCCCTCTGCGTCGTAGCGGCAGAGATAGCGCACATGAGTCAGGTTTTTGATTTCCAACAGGTCGTGCAGGCTGGAGAACAGGCTGCGTGCTTCGACATCGAAGCCGTTTTTTTTCTCGGAATAACAACGATTGACGCTCATGATCGTGTTCGCTCCTTTATTGCATGATACATCTATTCTACCTTTTTCACGCAGATAAATCAATCGGTGAGGGCGACAAAATATTGTTGATTTCGATGGAGAAGTTTTCTATACCGTTAGAACAAATTAGTAATCAGGAATTAGCAAACGGTAATTGACGGTGTGGTGCAGCCTTCTTCTGGGGATAGCTCATTAAAAACGGAAACCGCAGGATGTGACAAGCTGCAGCAGTGGGAAGAAGATGAAACCGTGAGGTGATCTCCACTCCTCACTCTTTTCTTTCAATTTCCAAAGAGGTGTGATATAATGTAAGTCAAGAGGAGGGCGACTGTACATGCCGCCCTCGTATTCAAAAAGACGGCGCCGTGCAAACCGGTTGAACACACAGGCGCGTCTGGTATCAAATTATGCCGCGGAACACTCTGCGGTTACAGGAGGAACTGTTATGGAAATCAAGCTCTCACCGTCTATTCTGTCCGCAGATTTTGCAAATCTTGCACGCGATATTAAAATTGCCACCGATGCCGGTGCGGAATACGTTCACGTTGACGTTATGGACGGTCACTTCGTGCCGAATATCACCATCGGCGCTCCGGTGGTTAAGGCGCTGCGCAAGGCGACCGACAAGGTGCTCGATGTACATCTAATGATCTCGGACCCCGATCAGTATCTGGACGACTTCATCAAGGCCGGCTCGGATATCATCACCGTACACTACGAGTCCAACGGTGATACGCTTGAGCAGCTGAAGAAAATCCGCGCAGCCGGTGTCAAGGCAGCCTGCGTTATCAAGCCGAAAACCCCCGCTGAGGTGCTGTTCCCGCTGCTGCCGTACTGCGATATGGTGCTCATCATGACCGTTGAGCCGGGTTTTGGCGGTCAGGGCTTTATCCCGGAGTGCATGGACAAAATCAAGGCTGTCCGCGCGGAAATCCAGAAGAACGGCTATAAGTGCGAGCTGGAGATCGACGGCGGCGCAAAGCTGAACAATACCGCTGACATCGTAGCCGCCGGTGCAGACGTTATCGTTGCAGGTTCTGCCGTGTTCGGCGGTGACATTGCAGCCAATGTCAAGGGCTTCCATGAGGTGTTCAAAGAAGGCGCAGCCAAGGCAGCCTGGAGCAAGTAATCATATAAGTGTGAACAACCCCCAATCGTTAGCCTGTCTGACCGTTGGGGGTTTTCTAATAGAGATGAGGGATAAAATGAACGAACTGACAAAGCGAATCGTTTCGTGTGTGCTGCTGATGATGATCGGACTCGGGTGCTTTTTCGGTATCTCGGGATGGCAGTCCTCACCGGAGACGCACCGGACGAGCATTGAATACTTAAACGAAAAACAGGCGACTGTGATGAAGCTGACTGCGGCTTCCACGGCAGCGTCCGCAGCTGTTTCGGCTCTGCCGGGAGACACAGGCAGCGCCATCGCGGAAAAGCTGGCTGATCTCACGTCGGATTTTCTGATCGTGCTGTGTGCCATTATGTTAGAGAAATATCTGCTCACCATTACCGGATACGCGGTTTTCCGGTTTATTTTACCGGCAGCGTGCGTGCTGCTCATCGTCCGTCAGTTCCGCAGCAGTGAGATTCTGGCGAAACTCGCATTCAAGCTGGCGCTGTTCGGCATGGCGGTTTGGCTGGCTGTTCCGGGCGGCATCACAGTATCGCGCATGATCGAGGCCACCTATGAAACCTCTCTGTCGCAGACCATTGAGGACGCGCAAAGTGCAGCGGATGATATCGATACCAGTGCGGGTTCGGACTCGGATTCAGACAGCGAAAAGAACGGTTTCTGGTCGGATATCACGTCCTCGGTGCAGAATGCGGTCTCCGGTGTGACGGAAAAGTTTGAAAAACTGCTCAGCAATGTTATGGAGGCACTCGCCGTGCTAATCGTTACCTCGTGTGTGCTGCCAGTGCTCGTACTGCTGTTCCTGCTGTGGATTGTGAAAATGCTCACCGGGATTGACTTCAATCTGCCGAAGCGGAAATCAACGGTGTAATTAAGAGTGGAGATCGGATAGTAAAGATGACGTAGCGATTTACCCTTCTTCACATGATTCTATCTTGTTATTAAAGGTATACCATAGGGGACGCTGGCTTTGCACATCGCCGCTAACCCATCTGCATAGACCTAACCGCTCGGGAGACCATTGGTCTCCCGAGCAACATAAACTCAAACACTTCCTAAAGGGAGTGACAAACGTGGGTTTCAAATATTGTCAGACCTGCAAGGTCAATCCGCCTCAAACCGGCAGCTGTAGGACCTTGTTAAAATAATAAAACCGCCTGAAAAGGCGGTTTTGGTTTTATTGTGTATTAGCTATGGTAAATTAATGTTGCGGGTGTTATTTTACGCTGTGTTTCATCTGGTATATGCATACGCCTGCATTTACAACAGCCGCCAATGGGTGGAATAGAAAGGACAATATTACGCAGCAAATAAACCCTCACATCAATTCCTAACGCTTAATTACTAATTCAGCATTGACAGAACCGCCCACAGAGGATATACTGTATGTAGAAATTAACATACTATTAAAAAGTATTTTGAAAAGAGGTGCACCATGGCAGACACAGGAAAACTCAAGCGGGAGAACACAGCTCTGCTCCGGCAGGCGATGCAGCACGGCTCTGCCGGCAAGAACGATCTTGCGCGGCTGACACATCTCAGCTTTCCGACCGTCAGCCGCATTGTGGATGAGATGGTCGAGCGCGGAGAAGCGCAAGAAATCGGCACGGCAGCCTCCACTGGCGGACGCTGCGCCATGCAGTACCGGCTGAACCCGCAGTACCGGCTGTTCCTGTGTCTGCGGCTGGAGCAGGACACGCTGCACTGGTTTGTGTGCGACCTCGACGGTACACCGCTCGAACAGGAACAGCAGACCTGCTCCGGCGATGTGCGCGAATTTCTCGACACGCTTCTGATGCGTGTTAGGGCGCGTTACCCGCGGCTTGCAGCGGTGATGCTCGGCTTTGCCGGAACAATGCATAACGGCATCGTCACCGAGAGTTTCGGCTACCCTGAGCTGCGGGGCGTAAGCCTTAGTGCGTATCTTCACGATAAAACCGGTCTGCCGTGCATGGCGGCTCGTGATATGCAGGTCGTGGCTGCAGGCTACGCGGCGCAGTACACGCCCGCACCGAAAGCCGCTGTGTGCATTTACATCGGCAAGCTGGGTGCAGGCGCAGGTATCGTGCTGAACGGAAAGGTCTGGGGCGGTGCCGCAGGCTTTGCCGGCGAACTGCATTATCTTCCAATCGAACACAATCTCGAATACGCGCAGAATCACTTTGCAGGCGCGGATATAAGCGACTATTTCACCAAGGTCATCTGCGGCTGTGCGGCGCTCATCAATCCGGACAGGGTGGTGCTGTATGCCGATTCCCGTCTGACCGATAAGGCAGCGCGGATACGCGAAAGCTGTGCGCAGGCGCTGCCGGAGCAGGCTATGCCGACCATAGAGCTGTCTCAGTCCTTCGAGCAGGACTATACCCGAGGGTTATTTACCTTGGCGAAAAAGATGGAGGAAACCACATGAAATACTTTGTTTTTGACATTGACGGCACGCTGATCGACTCCTCAAAGGTAGATCAGTGGGCCATGCGCACTGCACTTGCCGAGTTCGGCTATGAGTTCACCTACGAGCAGCTGATCTTCTCCTTCGGTATGCCCGGCAGACGCGCATTGGCGAAATTAGGCATTCCGGCCGAGCGGGTTGAGCCAATCATGGCTCGCTGGGAAGCGCTGGCGTATGACCGTCTGGACGAAATCCCGATGTACGACGGCATTCCCGAAACGATAGAGGAACTCAGAAAATCCGGCTGTTCGTGTGGCATTGTCACCTCGCGGACACGTTTGCAGCTCAAGCAGGGGATTGAACCCATTGGCTTCACGCCGTGGTTTGATGAGATCATCTGTGCGGATGATGTCGAGCATCCCAAGCCTGCGCCGGACGCTCTGCTCGAGTGTCTGCGTCGGTTCGGCTGTAAACCCGAGGACGCCGTCTATATCGGTGACAGCGAATATGATATGCAGTGCGCGAAAAGTGCAGGCGTCAAGAGCGTCCTCGCCCTGTGGGGGTGCTCCGAGGCGGAGAAGTTAATGTCGGATATGAGGTTTGAACATCCGGCAGAGATTCTGTCGCTTAGATAAATATAATTGTATATGCTTAGGGGCGGACCAATGTGTCCGCCCTCTCTTTCTGGTCTGTTCCTTGTTGTGGGTATAGGCAAAAAGAAACCCTTCCTCATTACGAGAGAGGGTTTCCTTTTGTACAGATTTACTCGGATTTATGCAGCAGATCCATAAATTCTTCGCCGGTGATGGTTTCTTTTTCCAGAAGGAAGTGCGCCAGACGGTGCAGGGCATCCATATTATTCTGCAGGATGCCGATGGCCTTCTCATGCGCGGTCTTGACGGTGGCAATCACTTCCTCATCAATCTTCGCAGCGGTCTCCGCCGAGCAAGCGAGCGCGGTATCGCCCGACAAATACTGATTCGTCACGGTTTCGAGCGCAACCATATCGAACTTGCGGCTCATGCCGTAGCGCGTGATCATCGAGCGCGTCAGCTTGGTGGCCTGCTCGATGTCGTTGGATGCACCGGTGGTAATCGAGCCGAAAATCAGCTCCTCGGCTGCACGGCCGCCGGTGAGCGTTGCCACCTTGTTCAGCAGCTCGTCCTTGCTCATCAGATTGTGCTCGCCCTCATCCACCTGCATGGTGTAGCCGAGTGCACCCGAGGTGCGCGGCACAATGGTAATCTTGGTGACAGGCGCGGAGTCGGTCTGCTTGGCAGCCACCAGTGCGTGACCAATCTCGTGATATGCAACGATCTCCTTCTCCTTGGCGCTGAGTACGGCGTTCTTGCGCTGCGCACCAGCAATGACGGTCTCAACGCTCTCATCCAGATCAGCCTGAATGACGCTGTTTCGTCCCAGACGAACGGCACGCAGAGCCGCCTCGTTGATAATGTTGGCAAGGTCAGCACCGGAAGCGCCGGAGGTTGCGCGGGCAATCGAGTTGAAGTCGATATTGCCGGACATGTGAACATCCTTAGCGTGCACCTTCAAAATTGCGATACGACCCTGCAGATCGGGCAGTTGCACCGGAATGCGGCGGTCAAAACGGCCCGGACGCAGCAGAGCCGGGTCAAGCGACTCCGGACGGTTGGTCGCCGCCAGAATAACGACGCCCTTGGTGCCGTCAAAGCCGTCCATCTCGGTCAGCAATTGGTTGAGCGTCTGCTCGCGCTCATCGTTGCCGCCCATGCCTGCGCCGTCGCGCTTTTTACCGATGGTATCAATCTCGTCGATGAACACGATGCACGGTGCTTTTTCGCTGGCCTGTTTGAACAAATCGCGCACCTTGGCCGCGCCCATACCGACGAACATTTCGACGAACTCCGAGCCGGAAATCGAGAAGAACGGCACATGTGCCTCACCGGCAACGGCTTTCGCCAGCAAGGTCTTGCCGGTGCCCGGAGGGCCGACCAGCAGTGCGCCCTTCGGCAGCTTTGCACCGATGGAAGCGTACTTGTTCGGGTTGTGCAGGAAGTCCACAATCTCAGTGAGGGCCTCCTTGGCTTCATCCTGACCGGCGACATCAGCAAAGGTCTTGCCGGTCTCGGTCTCGGCGTAAATCTTGGCGTTGGATTTGCCGAAGCTCATCATGTTGCCGCCCATGTTCTTCATCATCTTTTTCTGCAGCCACTGACCGACTGCGATAATGAGCACAATTGGCACAACGTAGCTGATGAGCATGCTCAGCAGGGGAGAGGTCTGGGTCGGAATCTCGGCAGCAAACTTGACATTGGCCTTCAGCAAGCGGCCGACCAGCTCGTCATCCGGGAAAATGCCGGTCTTGTAGAGTGCGTCCTTGCCCTTGTCATTGGTGGCCTCAAAGGTAATTTCCTGATCCTGCTTGTCGTAGGCGATGGTCTGCACCTTGCCGTCGTCCACCATGGCGATGAACTCGTCGTAGCCGACCTCGGTAACCTGCCGCTGCAGCAGGCTCGGAAACAGCAGCCAGTTGAGCATCATAAGCACGAGCAGCATGACCGCATAATAGAAGATCAGCGGTTTTTTGGGGTTTTTCGTCCCTTTTGGGTTGTTATTCATGTGAGTTTCGTCCTTTCGAGTAAATCGTTGAGGTTTTGCTGCATCTTGCGCATCACACCACACAGGGTCTGCATTTCCTGCTCGGAGATACCCTGCTGCAGTGTCAGCGCAAAGGTTTCACAGCGGTGATGGAGCGTTTTGGCAGCAGCGTGTCCTTCATCAGACAGGTGCAGGTGCACCAGACGGCGGTCATTCTCGTCGCGTACGCAGTAGAGCAGACCGCGTCTCTGCAGTCCGTCCACACTGCGCGTCACCAGCGGCTTGGAAACGTTCCACGCCTGTGCAATGACAGTTGCGGTGTCCTGCTCGGGCGCGTTGCGGTACAGAAACAGCAGCACGAACATCTCATTTGGCGTAAAGCCGCAGTTTTCGGTCAGCTCGCGGAAGCAGCTGCGGTACAGCTGACCCGCGTGGAACGCATCGGCGGCAAAATCATGGGGAGAGCCGGGCATGCGGTGTCCTCCTTTCGGCAAACGGTTTACTTGTAAACTATAATAGACCGAAAGCGAGCGAACGTCAATCGTCCAAATGTGAACATTCTGAAAATTCAGACATTCTCAATTCTTCATCCGAAACAAAAAAGACGCCGAGAAACTCTCAGCGTCTTTCTGCGGTTTACTTCATGGTACCGCGGGTGCCCCAGTTGGAGAACTCGGAGTACGTCAGGTAAATGCTGTCATCGTGCAGACCGGTGTGCAGCTCGACAGCATCAAACAGTGCTTCGGTCAGTGCCTTCTTGTTCTCAAACTCGGTCGAACCGTAGCAGCGAACATCAACGTACGCCAGCTTGCGCTTCTCGCCTGCAAAGTACATGGTGTGGTTATCGGAGATGTCAACCATCAGAGCAGCCTCGGTCTTGCCCGGAATCAGGGAAATCTTCTGGCCGATGGTCTTCTTCAGCTCGTCCTTCTGCTCGTCGGACAGGGCCTTGGAGGTGGTAACAGCAATATACGGCATGGGTATATCCTTCTTTCTTTTGGATTGGGCAATACAGCACTGCCCGTGATTTATTTTATTGTAGCACATCGGTCGCTGTTTGCGATATCGTAATCCTGCATAATTTGCAGTCGGGAAAGGTATTTAAAAATCAGCAATTTTTGACAGTGCATTTTTAAATGAACTGTGAACTTTATCAAAAAACAGGTGCACGATAAGTGGATTTGTGGTATAGTATTAACAGCAAAGAAGTACAGTCCATGATCGGGTGTTGCATATGAATATCAAGTGTACGCAAAATATTTACAAAAGTGCCAATGGTGTTTCCAATGTCACCTATTATATTCTTGCTCCTGAAGGAGTAGAGGTGCGCGGTATCGTACAGCTGTCTCACGGCATGTGCGAGTATTTTTCGCGCTATACCGCATTTGCGAAGTATCTCTGCGGACTGGGCTTTATTGTCTGCGGAAACGATCATATCGGACATGGAGCATCGGTCTCACGCACGGCGGATCTCGGTTTTTTTGCCGCCCGCGACGGTTGGAAGTATCTTGTTGAGGATGTCAAGCACCTGACCGACCTGATGCAGCGCCGCTATCCTAACCTGCCGTATTTCCTGCTCGGGCACTCGATGGGTTCGCTGATCGCGAGGCTGTACCTGCTCGATTACGGAGAGAAGCTGTCCGGCTGCATCCTCATCGGCACGGTCGGTCCGATCGCTGCCTCCGGCAGCATCGTACATCTTGCGGATTCGGTAGCACGCTCGCGCGGCATCACCTATCGCAGCGGACTGTTGTCCAATCTGGTGTTCAAGGGCTTCAACAGGAAAATCAAGCAGCCGAAAACCGTGTTTGACTGGCTTAGCCGCGATGAGGCGGTCGTGTCGCTCTATCAGTCGGATGAAAAATGCAATTTCGTGTTTACCGCGACCGGATTCCGCGACCTGTTTACGCTCATCACCAAGGCGAACAATCCGGTGACCTTCCGAAAAACGCCGAAGGACCTGCCGCTGCTGTTCATCTCGGGTGATAAGGACCCGGTTGGGCGGTACGGTGAGGGTGTGCGCCGTACGGTCAATCTGTACCGCGGCAACGGCGTGAGGAATATCGAGGTCATCTTTTATAAGGATGCGCGCCACGAGGTGCTCAACGAGCTTGACAGACTTGAGACCTTCGGAGATATTTCACGTTGGCTGGAGACACACCTTGCCGCAAGAGCTGCAAGGCAGGCTGTCGAGCAGGAGCCGGAAACGGCAGCGGAATAAAAATAAAACCTCTCTCAAAACGCTTGAGAGAGGTTTTTGTGCTTTTTAGGTGCGGGAAACCGCCTTGTTGTGCTGTCTGTCTTTGAAATACCGTGCATTGAGCACTGCCGAGACAACGAGCAGCACGCCTGCGATCAGCAGGATAGCAAAACCCCAGCGGATTCCCGTACGGTTAGCAGCGATGCCGATCGCAGCCGGAGCCATAGCCGCGCCGAAGCCATTGAGCGTAACGTAAATGCCCATGGATGCCGGATAGCGCGAGAACAGGTCTCCGGCGTTGGCTACCGTTGTGCCGTACATGCCGGACATGCATAGACCCAGACCGATCGTTGCAATCGTGAGCACGGGAAGCGTGGTTCCGGTGACGAGCAGCACGAGAAATGCCGCCATGCCGAAGCACATGACCGTGATCATCTGCCACGGACGGAATTTCGCAGCGATCACACTGCACGAGAAGCGGCCGATCAGCAGCGAAACCCACAGCAGGGAAGTGATGATCTGCGCAGCGTCTGCGGCGAGCACGCCGGAATCAATGTAAAAGCTGGTCAGCCAGCCCATCATGGAAGCCTCAACAGCCTCGTAGAAAAAGCAGAGCGCTGTGCACAGCCAGAACAGCTTTTCGCGGAAAAAGTCGTAATCGGTTGCGGATTTCTGCCCGGTTTTCGTGGATTTATCATCGTCCATCTTCATGAACAGGCCGAAGATAAACGAAGCTGTCAGCAGCACAATGGAAATCTCAAGCGCAAGACGCCAGCCGTTTTCACCGCCCAGCTTGTGGCAGGCGAGCACAGCCAGCGGAGCCACACACGCGCCGAACGCATACGCCGCGTGCATCATGTTGAGCGGAGTGGCACTGCCGTTCGCGTATTCGCTCATCACGCGGTTGTTGTAATCCGTGATAGCGCCCTTGGAAATGCCGGTCAGGAACATGGCCGCCAGCAGCCAGACCGGCGAGCCGTTGGTCAGCAGCATGACAAAGCCGACCGCGAATACATAATATAGGATGAGGTACGCGCGTTTGAGTCCCCATTTGATGGCGGCCAGACCGGACAGCAGGCCGATGCCGAGATAGCCGATCGACTGTGCGGACAGCAGCGTGCCGCCGATCTGGTAATCCAGCGCGTAGGCCGCGCGTAAATCCGGCAGCACAGAGCCGAGCATGATGGAGCTCAGTCCCTGTGCGAAATAAACGAGAAGCAGTTCCGCGACAACATAGCGCTTGCTGCGGCTCAGCGAGGATAGAAATGCTTTCATTGGTGTATCCCTTCGATTTGTGTGGAATATGCGGTTTTTTTGACCGCGATTATTAGTATAATCTCCTGTGGTGCGATGTACTACTAAATTCTTGCGATTTACATCTGCGAAAAGATAGCGTGTTTCTGCGAAAAACTGCTGAAACAGGCTGCGTGAGCGAAATCCTGTGCAGGGATGCTCACAGCTTTTATACAATCTTGCGATTGGGCGCAAAGAAACAGCGAACCACTATATTATGGTTCGCTGTCTGCGAATTTGCTTGTTAGATGCGGCAGGCTTCAAGAAGTTCGTTCTTGCAGCTCCACAGCTTTTTGGAAAGATCCACGAAGTAGGTCTGCGGATTCTCGAAACGCTTGATCTGATCCCACAGGGTATCGACCTCACGGATGCAGTACTTGCGGATGTCCTCAACATCCGGACTGTTGTAAATGCACTTGCCGTGCTTGAACAGCTGTACGCGCAGCGGACGAACCGTATAATCGGTAACGATACGCTGCTTCCAGGTGTAGACCGGATGGAACAGTACATACGGCAGAGAAGCGTCGATCTGCTCGTCGTGCACGGTGAGTACGTCGCCGAGCGCCTTGCCGGTCTTGTTGTCGAACAGACGGTACACCTGCTTGAAGTGCGGTGTGGTAATCTTCTCGACGTTCTCGGAAACCTTGATCTTCGGGATGATCTCGCCGTTTTCATCCTCAACGGCAGCCAACTTGTATACGCCGCCGAATACCGGCTCGGACTTGGAGGTGATGAGTCGCTCGCCGATGCCGAACGAATCTACGCGGGCACCCTGCACGAGCAGGTCGCGCACCAGATACTCATCGAGCGAATTGGATGCCATGATCTGCATATCCTCGAAGCCTGCGGCATCGAGCATTTTGCGGGCCTCGATAGAAAGGTAAGCGATATCGCCGGAATCCAGACGGATGCCGCGTGCGCGGATGCCCTTTTCCGCTTCCAGTTCCTTGGCAACGCGGATTGCGTTCGGCACACCGGACTTGAGTACATTATAAGTGTCAACCAGGAATACGCAGTTATCCGGATAAATATCCGCATAAGCCTTGAAGGCTTCGTACTCACTGTCAAACATCTGCACCCAGGAGTGCGCCATCGTACCGCCGGCCGGAATCTTGTAGTCACGGTCGGACAGAACGCAGGCCGTGCCCTGACAGCCGCCGATGTAGGCAGCGCGGGCACCGAGGATAGCGCCGTCGTAGCCCTGTGCCCGGCGGGAGCCGAACTCAAGTACGGTACGGCCCTCTGCTGCACGCGTGATGCGGTTCGCCTTGGTGGCGATCAGGGTCTGGTGGTTGATGGTCAGCAGGATCATGGTTTCGACAAACTGTGCCTGAATCATCGGACCGGCCACCGTTACGAGCGGCTCACCGGGAAATACCGGCGTACCCTCGGGTACGGCCCATACGTCGCATTCGAACTCAAAATCGCGCAGATAATTGAGGAAGGACTCCGAGAAGCACTTGCGGCTGCGAAGATATGCAATATCTTCCTCGGAAAAATGCAGGTTATTGAAGTATTCAATCAGCTGTTCCACGCCTGCCATGATGGCATATCCGCCGCCGTCCGGTACACGGCGGAAGAACATATCGAAGTATGCGCGGCGGTTGCCGATACCCTTTTCGAAGTATCCGTTCGCCATCGTAAACTCGTAAAAGTCAGTGAGCATGGTTAAATTTCTTTCGGTCATTGCGAAAAACGCCCCTTTGCGCACCATTTTTTGTGCGCTTTTATTCATTCCGTGCAATCTGTCTTGACACAGTGCATTTATAATATAATAGTACGTTTTTACAGAAAGTGCAAGCATTATTTATCAAATTCAAATTCATAGTATGCATAAATATGCAATCAGTAAAATAATTATAAATTTTGCTTGCCAAATGAGTATGGCGGTAGTATAATAAAACCATCGAAAAAAACGCAGAATGCGAGGTCGAAAAACATGGAAAAGAAATATAACAAAGTTGTTCTGGCATATTCCGGCGGTCTGGATACTTCGGTACTCATTCCGTGGCTGAAGGAGCATTACGGCTGTGAGGTTATCGCGGTTTCCGGCAACGTCGGTCAGGGCACCGAGCTGGACGGTCTGGAGGAGAAGGCGCTCAAGACCGGCGCGTCCAAGCTGTACATCGAGGATCTGACCAAGGACTTCGTCGATGACTACATCATCCCGACCATGAAGGCGGGCGCAACCTACGAGCAGTACCTGCTGGGAACCTCGTTCGCTCGTCCGATCATCGCAAAGCGTATTGTTGATATCGCGCTGAAGGAAGGCGCTGACGCGATCTGCCACGGCTGCACCGGCAAGGGCAACGATCAGGTTCGTTTCGAGCTGGCTATTCATGCATTTGCACCGCAGATGGACATTATCGCTCCGTGGCGTTTCTGGGAGCTGAACAGTCGTGAGAAGGAGATCGAGTATGCGGAAGCACACAACATTCCGCTGAAGATCAACAAGGAGACCAACTACTCCAAGGATAAGAATCTGTGGCACCTCAGCCATGAGGGTCTGGATCTGGAGCTGCCGTCGAACGAGGCGCCGATCAACAAGCCGGGCTTCCTCGAGCTGGGCGTTTCCCCGGAAATGGCTCCGGACAAGCCGACCTATGTTACCATTCATTTCGAGAAGGGCGTTCCGACCACAGTTGACGGCGAGAAGCTCGATTCCGTTGCCCTGATCGAGAAGCTGAACAAGCTGGGCGGCGAGAACGGCATCGGTATCCTCGATATCGTTGAGAACCGTCTGGTCGGCATGAAGAGCCGCGGTGTTTATGAGACTCCGGGCGGTGCGGTCCTGTATGCAGCACATGCAAAGCTGGAGGAGATCACCCTCGACAAGGAAACCTCGCACTACAAGAATCAGGTTGCTCTCAAGTTCGGCGAGCTGGTTTACAATGGCCAGTGGTACACGCCGCTGCGCAAGGCACTCTCCGCATTCGTTGACTCCACCCAGGAGACCGTTACCGGCGATGTTAAGCTGAAGCTGTACAAGGGCAACATCATCCCGGCTTCCGTAACCTCTCCGTACAGCCTGTACTCCGAGGATATGGCAACCTTTAACGAGGATGACTGCTACGATCAGGCAGATTCCGCAGGCTTCATCAACCTGTTCGGTCTGCCGCTCAAGGTTCGTGCACTGAACGATCAGATCCTGTACAAGAAGACCGGTGAGCATTTCCCGTCTGTTGAAAAGTAAGTAAAAGAAATCATAGGGCGGCACGCCCGTCGTGTGCCGCCCTATGAGTGTTTTGTGAGGTAACATAAATATGGCAAAATTATGGGCAGGACGTTTCCAGAAGGAAACTGATCTGGTGGTAAACGACTTTAACTCTTCCATCCTGTTTGACTGCCGTTTATATAAGGAAGATATCACCGGCTCTATCGCGCACGCTACCATGCTGGGTAAGCAGGGCATCATCGAGGAGCATGAGGCCGAAAAGATCGTTGAGGGTCTTAAGGGCATTCTGAAGGATATCGAGGACGGCAAGGTGGAGTTCTCGCTCGATTACGAGGACATCCATATGAACGTCGAGCAGCTGCTGACCGAGCGCATCGGTGATACCGGCAAGCGTCTGCACACCGGCCGTTCGAGAAACGATCAGGTTGCACTCGATATGCGTCTGTACGTCAAGAAGGAGATCAAGGAGATCATCAAGCTGATCCTTGGCTTTATGAAGGCGCTGACTGTAAAGAGCCGTGAGAATCTCGATGCGGTTATGCCGGGCTACACCCATCTGCAGCGCGCACAGCCGACGACCTTTGCACATTATATGATGGCGTATGCCAACATGCTCAAGCGCGACGTATCCCGCCTGCAGGACTGCTACGAGCGCATGGACGAAATGCCGCTTGGCTCGGGCGCACTGGCTTCGACCACTTATCCCATCGACCGTGACTTCGTTCGTGAGCAGCTTGGCTTTGCCCGCCTGACCGACAACTCGCTCGACGGCGTATCCGACCGTGACTACTGCGTGGAGCTGCTCTCCGCGCTGTCCATCCTGATGATGCACCTGTCCCGTCTGTCCGAGGAAATTATTTCGTGGTGCTCGTGGGAGTTTAAGTTTGTCGAGCTGGACGATGCGTACTCCACCGGCTCGTCCATCATGCCGCAGAAGAAGAATCCGGACGTCTGCGAGCTGATCCGCGGCAAGACCGGCCGTGTTTACGGTGCGCTGACCACCATGCTGACCGTACTCAAGGGTCTGCCGCTGGCGTATAACAAGGATATGCAAGAGGACAAGGAGGCTGTATTCGGCGCGATCGACACCGTAAAGCAGTGCCTCGAGGTATTCACGCCGATGTTCTCCACCATGACGCTGCGCCGCGACAACATGCGCAAGGCAGCCTCCCGCGGCTTTATCAACGCAACCGACTGCGCCGACTACCTGACCAAGAAGGGTGTTCCGTTCCGCGATGCGTACAAGACGGTCGGCCGTCTGGTCAACCAGTGTATCAAGGCGGACGAAACCCTCGAGACCATGACCATGCGCGACTTTGCAGCAATTTCCAACAAGTTCGGCGACGACGTATACGACGCACTCGACCTGCGCACCTGTGTTGCTGAGCGTAAGGTCATCGGCGGCCCGGCTCCGCAGGAAGTAACCCGCCAGATTGATAAAATTGACAAGTTCATCGCGGAGGTTGAGGACGATGAAGCCTAAAATTTACATCGACGGCAAAGAGGGCACAACCGGCCTCCAGATTTACGAGCGCCTCGGCGGCCGCGACGACATCGAGCTGCTGCTCATCGATGAGGATAAGCGCAAGGACACCGAGGAGCGCCGCAAGTTCCTCAATGCAGCCGACATTGCGTTCCTGTGCCTGCCGGATGCGGCGGCGAAAGAGGCGGTCTCGCTCATCGAGAATGATACCACCCGTGTCATCGATGCATCGACCGCGCATCGCACCGACCCGGACTGGGATTACGGCTTTGCCGAGCTGTCCAAGGCGCACCGCGAAGCCATCAAGAACTCCATGCGCGTTGCCAATCCGGGCTGCCACGCAAGCGGATTTATTTCCTCGGTTTACCCACTGGTAGCAAACGGTATCATTGCCGAGGACACCGCGCTCACCTGTGCTTCACTGACCGGTTACTCCGGCGGCGGCAAGAAAATGATCGCGGAGTATCAGGACGAGAACCGCGATCCGCGACACGATTCCGAGCGCATTTACGGTCTGAACCTGCACCATAAGCACCTGCCGGAGGTGGGCTACATCTGCGGTCTGACGCAGGCGCCGGTGTTCGTGCCAATCGTAGGTGACTTTTACAAGGGTATGGCCACCACAGTTATGCTCCCGGGCGTAGATGCACATCTCGTGCATGCGACGCTCACCAGGCACTACGAGGGTCAACAGCTTGTCACCGTGGCGCCGTTCGGCGGTGAAGAGCCGATGATCTACGCCAACACACTGGCCGGTCACGACAGCCTCAAGCTGATCGTCTGCGGCCACGAGGAGCAGACCATTGTCACCGCACTGTTTGACAATCTCGGCAAGGGCGCTTCGGGCGCTGCCGTGCAGAATATGAATATCATGCTCGGTCTGGATGAAACGACCGGCTTAAACCTCTGATTTCAGCAGGGAGAATTATTATGAAAATTATCGAAGGCGGCGTTTGCGCCGCAAAGGGCTTTAAGGCGGGCAGTGTGCGCTGCGGCGTCAAGGAAAGCCGCTTAAATGACGATACCGCAATCATTTTCAGCGAATGCGAATGCACCGCGGCTGCCACCTACACGATGAACCGCGTCAAGGCGGCTCCGCTGTATGTTACCATGGAGCACCTCGAGGACGGCGTAGCACGCGCGATCGTTGCCAATGCGGGCAACGCGAACGCCTGTGCACCGGACGGTATGGAGAACGCTCGCCGTATGGCGCAGGCAGCGGCCAAGCTGCTCGGCGTAGCCGAAACCGATGTTGCCGTTGCATCCACCGGTGTGATCGGTCAGCGCCTCAACATCGAGTGCATCGAGGAGCACTTGCCGGAACTGGTTCTGGAGGACAACGCCTCCGAGAAGGCAAATCGCGCCATCATGACCACCGATACCAAGCCCAAGACGGCGGCTGTTGAGTTCACCATCGGCGGCAAGACCTGCCGTATCGGCGGCATCTGCAAGGGCAGCGGCATGATTCATCCAAACATGGGCACTATGCTGTCCTTCATCACGACCGACTGCGCCATCACGCATGAAATGCTGACTGATGCACTTCAGGAGAACGTAAAGAAGACCTACAACCGTGTAACGGTTGACGGCGACACCTCCACCAACGATATGTGCATCGTGCTCGCAAACGGCATGGCAGGCAATACACTCATCGAGTGGCAGGACGAGGAATATCAGGCGTTCTGCAAGGCGCTCAACGAGATCAACACCCGCCTGGCACGCCAGATCGCCGCAGACGGCGAAGGCGCAACCAAGCTGGTTACCTGCACCGTTAAGAACTCCCGCTCCGAGGAAGCAGCTGAGCGACTGGCCAAGGCTGTTGTCGGCTCCAATCTTGTCAAGGCGGCCATGTTCGGCGCAGATGCAAACTGGGGACGCGTGCTGTGTGCAATGGGTTATTCCAAGGCACCGTTCCGTCCGGAGTACGTTTCTGTGGCGTTCGAGTCCGCAGCAGGCAGCGTAGCAGTCTGCGACAAGGGTGCTGCTCTGGATTTTGATGAAGATCTGGCGAAGAAGGTGCTCTCCGAGAACGAGGTTACCATTGCGGTTGATGTAAATGAGGGCGAGGACAGCGCTACTGCATGGGGCTGCGACCTTACTTACGACTACGTTAAGATCAACGGTGATTACAGAACTTGATTCTTAAAAACGAAGAAAACTCCCGATAAAGGAACGAATTAGTATGGATACTCAACTTGATGCGGAGCTGCGTGCCAATATTCTGGTCGAAGCGCTTCCGTATATTCAGGAATATTACGGTCAGACCGTTGTTGTAAAATACGGCGGCAACGCAATGATCAATGAGGAGCTGAAGGACGCGGTCATCCACGATCTGGTACTGCTCAATCTGGTCGGCGTCAAGGTCGTTATCGTACACGGCGGCGGCCCGGAAATCAATGAAATGCTGGGAAAGATCGGCAAGGAGAGCAAGTTTGTCAACGGTCTGCGCTACACCGATCGTGAAACCATGGATATCGTCCAGATGGTGCTGTGCGGCAAGGTCAACAAGGACCTTGTAACCCTGATCGAGAAGGCAGGCGGCCGCGGCATCGGTCTCGGCGGCATGGACGGCGGCCTGTTTCAGGCGAAGCGCCTGACCGACCGCTCGGGTACGGATTACGGCTACGTCGGCGACATTATGGACGTAGACCCGTCTCCGGTTATCGATGTGCTGCAGCAGGGCTATATTCCGGTCGTTTCGACCGTTGCACAGGGCATCGACGATGAAACCAACTACAACATCAACGCTGATACAGCAGCCAGCAAGCTGGCAGTTGCACTCGGTGCAAAAAAGCTGATTCTGCTGACCGACGTACGCGGTCTGATGCAGGACATTAACGATCCGGACAGTGTCATTCACCGTCTCAAGGTGTCCGAGGTGCCGAAGCTGGTGCGCGACGGCATCATCAAGGGCGGCATGATCCCCAAGGTAGACTGCTGTGTTGAGGCAGTCCGCAAGGGCGTTGAGCGTGCCACCATTCTGGATGGCCGTGTCAAGCATTCGATTCTGATCGAGCTGCTTTCCAAGGTCGGCGCAGGCACTATGTTTCAGTAATTGAGAATTGAAAATGGAGAATGGAGAATGATTCGCTCCGTATCTCCGATAAAAGGTGATACCCTATGACTTACAATGAATTAAAAAGCGAAGAAAATAAATATGTAATGAACACCTATGGCCGTTTCCCGATTGCACTGGACCACGGCGAGGGTGCGACCCTGTGGGACGTTGAGGGCAAGAAGTACATCGACCTTGCTTCCGGCATCGGTGTAAACTGTCTGGGTTATGCCAATCCGGCAATCATTGACGCGATCGATAAGCAGGCGCACAAGCTGATGCATGTTTCCAACCTGTTCACCACCGAGCCGATGGTTCAGGTTGCCAAGAAGCTGGTAGAAAAGACACATCTGGGTGGCAAGGTATTCTTTGCCAACTCGGGCGCTGAGGCAAACGAGGGTGCCATCAAGCTGGCGCGCAAGTACTCGTTCGACAAGTATGGTGAGGGCCGCTTCAAGGTGCTGACGCTCATCAATTCCTTCCACGGACGTACCGTAACCACGCTGAAGGCCACCGGTCAGGAGCGTTTCCACAACTATTTCTTCCCGTTTACCGAGGGCTTTGATTACGCGGTTGCCAACGACATCAAATCGGTACGCGCAAAGGCGGATGATATGACCTGCGCCATCATGATGGAGCTGATTCAGGGCGAGGGCGGTGTTCTGCCGCTTGACCGCGAGTTCGTCAAGGAGGTAGAGAAGCTCTGCCGCGAGAAGGATATGCTGCTTATCATCGACGAGGTGCAGACCGGTATCGGTCGTACCGGCAGCCTGTTTGCCTTCCAGCAGTACGATATCAAGCCGGACGTTGTCACTATGGCAAAGGGTCTTGGCGGCGGCATGCCGATCGGCGCTGTCATGGCGGCGGATACCTGCTGCAACGTCCTGACGCCGGGCACGCACGCGACCACCTTCGGCGGTACGCCGATTGTCTGCTCCGCAGCAAACGTCGTGCTCGATACTGTCGGTGACGGCCAGTTCCTGATGAAAGTGCGCGAAAAGGGCGAGTACCTTCGCAACGGCATCCTGTCCCTTGGCTCGCCGAATATCAAGGGCGTGCGCGGCATGGGTCTCATGCTCGGCATCATCGTTGAGGAAGGAAAGCACTCCGTGTTTGCCAATAAGCTGATCGAAAACGGCGTTCTGGCGATCACCGCCGGCAAAAATGCCGTTCGTCTGCTCCCGCCGCTCACCATTTCGAAGGAAGAAATGGATGAAGCACTCGCTATCATGGCAAAGGTATTTTAATCAAAGGTCTTGACAATTAGTAATTAACGTGATTATCGTACTGGTGCAGCAGCACCCAAATAATTACTAACTACTAATTATTCATTGCTAATTTGCAGAAAGGGTTTATTACAATGAAGCATTTACTGAAGCTGCTTGACTGCTCCACCGAGGAGATCATCGGTCTGCTCGATCTGGCGGATCAGCTCAAGTATGAGAGAAAGCACAACATTTCCCATCGTCACCTGGAAGGCAAGAGCCTTGGCATGATCTTCCAGAAGTCCTCCACCCGTACCCGCGTTTCCTTCGAGACCGGCATGTATCAGCTGGGCGGTCAGGCGCTGTTCCTGTCCAACCGTGATCTGCAGATTGGCCGCGGCGAACCGGTACAGGATACGGCCCGCGTGCTGAGCCGCTATCTGGACGGCATCATGATCCGCACCTATGAGCAGAAGGAAGTAGAGGATCTGGCAAACTACGGCTCTATTCCGATCATCAACGGTCTGACTGATTTCTGCCATCCGTGTCAGGTTCTGGCGGACCTCATGACCATCCGTGAGAAGTTTGCCGTTCTTGAGGGTCTCAAGATGTGCTACATTGGCGACGGCAACAACATGGCAAACTCGCTGATCGTCGGCGGCCTCAAGACCGGCATGAGGGTTTCCATCGCAACGCCGGTGGACTACCGTCCGGACGCTGAGGTTATGGCATTCGCAGAGCCGAACCCGAACTTCTTCATCACCGATGACCCGATGAAGGCTGCTGAGAACGCAGACGTTGTTATCACTGATACATGGGCGTCCATGGGACAGGAAGCCGAGAAGGAAGTCCGCATGAAGGCATTCCAGGGCTATCAGGTCAATGATGAGCTGCTGGCTGCTGCAAAGCCGGGCTGCATGGTGCAGCACTGCCTGCCGGCCTACCGTGAGCAGGAGATCACCACCAAGGTGTTCGAGGAGCACGCAAACGAAATTTTCGAGGAAGCAGAAAACCGCCTGCACGCACAGAAGGCCGTTATGGTTACTCTGATGAGCAGCAAGGAAGACTGATTTCTGATAAAAAGCCGCTTTCGCAAGGGAAGGCGGCTTTTATGTTTTTTCTTGCTGAAGTGTTGACAAGTCCTTTACTGGTGACTATAATAGCAATATAAATAAATCAGTTCTGTTTCAGGGCGGAGTGAAAGTCTCCACCGGCAGTATACAGGCTTCGAGCCTGATAGTCTGCGAGCCGCAAGGCATGATGGGTTAGAATCCCAACCGACGGTTATAGTCCGGATGAGAGAAACAGATGTACCTATCGCTACGTCTGTATGCCTCTGGAGCAATCCAGGGGTTTGTTTTATTTATGGAACAGGACTCCTGAAAGGGAGAAAACAGCAATGACCAAAACCAGCAAGATCACCTACACCGCAATTTTCGCGGCTATCGCAACCGTACTGATGTACTTTGAATTTCCGATTCCGTTCATGCCGCCGTTCCTCAAGGTGGATCTGTCCGGTGCAGTCGTGCTCATCGGTGCGTTTATTTTCGGCATCGCTCCGGCGATCACGATGATCGGCATCAAGGACATCATTCATCTGACCCAGACCCAGACCGGTGGCTCCGGTGAGGTCGCAGATTTCCTGATGCTTTCCACGCTCGTTGTTATTGCCGTGCTGCTGTACCGCGGTCACAAGAGCCGCAAGATGGCTGTCCTCGGCTGTGCAGCTGGCTCGGTTGCTATGGCGTGTGTCGGCATGTTGACCAACTATTTTCTTATCATTCCGTTTTATTCGCAGGTTATGCCGCTGCAGGCTATCTTTGATGCATGCAACGCGATCAACCCGTATGTGACCGGCATGCAGGGCTATCTGCTGCTCGGCGTTCTGCCGTTCAATCTCATCAAAGGCGCAATCCTGACTGCGATTACCATGCTTGCCTACAAGAAACTGAGCGTGTTCATCAAGTCCAAGCAGATCGAATTGCACCACTCCAGACAGCGTGTCGGCTAAGTAAAAAACGAAGGTGCTCTCCAGCAAACGGAGAGCACCTTTTTGTTCAATAATCGCAAACAGTGCGGTAACATCTATGATTTCGACAAAGATCTGTATACGAATTGACAAAATGCGTGGCCAAGATTATATCACATGCGTGCATCTAATAGACTCGGTCCCGTCAAGATTTGTGCGCAAAATTGTTTGCAGGTTCTCCGGCTGAGTGAAGTCAGCCGGCAATGAAGGCGTCGTCCAGCGCCGCCTCCGAGTACTTCATGTTCATATATTTTTTCTGCCCCACTGCGTGCCCGCCACATGGCGAAGCCGAGCGAAGACCAGCATCAGAGCAGAGTTGCCGTCAGGGAATGTTCCCACCACGCGGGTTCTGCGGCGGATTTCACAATTCAGCCGCTTGATCACATTGTTGGTGCGGATGCGCGTCCAATGCTCACTGGGAAAATCGCAGTAGGTTAGCGTCTCCTCAATGCCGTCCTCGACCTTCTTGGCAGCCTCCTTCAGCTTCATGGCGCGCAGTTCGGCAACGACTTCTTTAGCCTTCTCGCGGGATGTCTGTTTGCTCTCCCGGGCGTGGATCGCCTTGAGCATTTTTTACCACAATTTTGACCTTGGATTTAGGCACAACAGAGAAAACATTGCGATAGAAATGCACTGTGCAGCGCTGGTATTTGGCGTCCGGGAACACCTCGCCCACGGTCTCCAGCATCCCCATGCACTTGTCGCCGACGATGAGTTTTACGCCGTCCAAGCCGCGTCCGCGGAGCCACTGAAAGAAGCTGACCTAGCTGGCCTTATCCTCTTTCATTCCCTCGGCGGCGCCTAAAACCTCATGGAAACCGTCATCATTCACGGCGATTGCCACCAGAATGGCTACATTTTCATACTCTCCGCCCCAGTTGCGGCGCAGATAGATGCCGTCCACGTAGACATACGGATAGCGCCCGCCCTGCAAGGGGCGGTTGCGCCAGTCCTCGATGTGGACGTAGGCTTTCTTGTTCAACTCGCTGATGGTAGCGGGTGAAACCTTGCTGCCCCACAGGGTCTCGGTGATGTCCTCTACCCGGTGCACGGAAACACGCCTGCCAGGTACATCTCGATGAGGGCCTCCTCCACGCTGCTCTCCCGGCGGCGATACCGCTCGATGATGGCGGTCTCAAAGGACACACCCTTGAGATGAGGCACGTGGAGCGTGACGTCGCCAGAGGCGGTGGTGAGATTCCGGTCATAGTGGCCGCTGCGGTAGCCCTGACGGGCCTCGCTGCGCTCGTAGCGGGCAGCCTGTGTCAGGGACCCCGTCTCCTTTTCCAGCAGCTCATTCCGGGTTTCCTCCACGCTGCTGCGGACCAATTCCTTGTTTTTCCCCTTGATAATTTCCTCATTCAGCTGTACAATTCTCTCGGACATAGTTTGTTGTCTCCTTTCAGAATGGTGTGTGGTAACTTCCTTCTACCAGAGCCTGCAAGCTATGTCTTCTTTTATGCGGTTTTCAATTTGCGCAACTTATTGTACCTTAGGGGGTGCGGACAAAATCTTGGACTATGCCGATAGGCCGA